>JBAZCD010000015.1:0-16018 GCA_041671205.1 Pedobacter sp. | reverse complement strand
AGGTGAGCAGGAGTTGTTCATTCTGTTTTTGTATCAGCCCCTCCAAACCTTTCAGCCTTGCCGACTTCCAGGTTTTTGCGATCAATACATTGATCATTTCATCCGGGCCCAATCCCTTGTTTGAGGCCTGGTATTGTATCATCCTGTTCAGACGGCTGGTATTGAATAAAAAGGAAAGGGGCATATCGGCCGCCGATTCTGCCGCTGCGAGCGGATCGAATGCAAGACCGGTTCTCCTCTTAAATAACTCCCTGCTATAAGTGTATCCCGCCGGACGCGGAGGAATTAATTTAATAATACTTTGCGGCAGGGCCAGTACTTTGGGATCCATACAATCCAACAGGGCATTCAGAGCCGCCAGCTGGGCTTCTCTGGAAACAGAACGTGTCACTATTTGTCCGTCGCCTTTTAAAGCATAGGAATAATACATTCCTCCCACTTCTTTCGAGACTGCTTCTACCTGATAACGGTGAAAAAGATAAACCGGAACCAAAACATCTTCAAGCATAGACATTGCTGTACCTTTAGAGATATTGTTCAGGCCAAATTGTGAAAGCGCTTTAGCACGCACATTCATGACATTTCTCAATTCTTTGACAGGGTCATTTCCATTATCCCAAAGATGTGCTTCGGGATGCATCCCGGCAGGGTCGCGTGCATCCCGGTCGGAAATAAATGTCAGGTTATTCTTCGCCGCCTCCACCAGGATTTTATTCAATTCTTCCGGTTCATTCCTCCCTTCAGGAAATTGTGAGTATCCGTATCGGATGCTGACCTTATCCCAGTCGCCGATCTCATTAGTATAGGCATTGTTCAGATCTATTTCATTCCTGCTGTTCAGACTTACCATAGGCGGCGGATAATCCATCACGCTTGCCCTTCCCTGCGAACTGGAGATATAATTGTGCATCAGTCCGATAGTATGCCCGATCTCATGGGCCGAAAGCTGCTTTAAACGCTGCAATGCCATCTTCAGCATTTTATCATCAGCAGGTGCTGTACCATTTTCAAATGGTGCAAGCAGGCCCTGCGCGATCAGATAATCCTGACGAACACGCAATGAACCCAAAGTTACATTTCCTTTGATAATTTCGCCTGTGCGCGGATCAACAACCGCATCACCATAACTCCATCCCCTGGTTGAACGATGCACCCAATTGATCATATTGTAACGTATATCCATCGGATCGGCATCATCAGGTAAGATCTTCACCTGAAAAGCATCGATAAAACCGGCAGCTTCAAAGGCCTTATTCCACCAGCCCGCACCCTCCATCAAAGCAGCTCGGATTGGCTCAGGTGTACCATTATCCAGGTAGTAAATAATGGGTTTAATGGCTTCACTTTTTGCAGCAGCGGGGTCCTTCTTTTGCAGCCGGTGACGCAGAATAGTATATTTCTGAACCGGCTCACTCACCGGTGAACTGTAATCATAATATGAATGCGTTATATAAGGTGAACGGGCATCATATAATCTCCTTTCAAAATTGTTATCAGGCAATAGTGCAAAAGTATGATGAATTCTTAAGCTCAGGGTCTCAGAAGCGGGTGCAACTGATTTAACAAAATCACCCTGCTTTCCATCCGTATTTACGAAAGTGACCGTCGTTTCAAACTCAGTGTTCAAAGGAAAATTTTTGCTGCGCGGCAGATACATCGCACTTCGGGATGCATCAATATTATAATTCCCCTGATTGGATATTCTCAATCGATTGGACACCTGCAGGGCATCACGCATTAAAAAATCAGTTGCATCAATCAGTACTGAGCCCTTATTCTCTGCAAAAACTGTAAAACCCCAGATGGTGGACTGGGCAAAAGACTGTTCAACTGCCCTTTTTTCTGCTGTTCCGGCAGATTCTGCACGATAAGCATAATTGGGTTCAATTAACAGTACCTTATTCCCAACCCGATTGAATTTAACAATATACGTGGTCCCCAGGCTTCCCCTGTCGAGACCAACATCATTAGAACCCAAACCAGCAGGAAGGGAAGTTTGGTATAATATTTCCCTATCAAACTCATCTATCTGTAACCATATTTTCCCTGTGCTCTCATCCCAGAAATAATTCAAAAAACCCCTATACGGCTTCATATTCTTTGTTTTCTCGGAAACAGGATCTCCTGGTTGCGCTGATAAAACTGAAGAGGATACGAACAAAATGAACAAAACAAGCCATAACATGTTCGGCTTGAACCGGCAGGAAGTTAATTCTTTCATAATTGGTGTTTAGTTATTAAACCTATCAAGAAGAATCTGTTATTGCAAAGATTTCACTCAATAAATATCCTTCAAAAAAGGATTAATCTTCCTTTAAGCTGAAATATTGAAACCCAAAAGGGGTCACGTCAAAACAACGGGACCCCTTTACAGAATATAATTGGTTTTTATTATTCAAATATATGAAATTTCATATTATAGATATAATCAATATTAATTATATTTACATAGTTAATATCTATAATATGACTTTAGTACAGCTTGAATATATTGTTGCTGTTGATACTTACCGCAGTTTCGGGATTGCAGCAGAAAAGTGCTTTGTAACCCAGCCTACCATGAGTATGCAGGTGCAGAAAATTGAAGAGACCCTCGGAGTAAAGCTTTTTGACAGAAGCAAACAGCCAATCATACCGACCGAGATCGGAGCTGAGATAATTGAGCAGGCAAGGATCATACTGAAAGAGAGTTATAAGGTAAAAGAGCTGATCAGCAATCAGAGAAGTATAGTTTCAGGTGAACTCAGGATCGGAATCATCCCTACTATGGCACCCTATCTGATGCCAAGGGTTATTTCAGCATTTATGGATAAGTACCCTGATGTACAATTACATATCTGGGAATATATGACTGATCAGATCGTTCAGGAATTAAAGAACGGTCTGCTTGACTGTGGCATACTTTCAACTCCGCTTGAGGATAAAAGCCTTCAGGAAACACCACTTTTCTATGAGTCGTTCGTGGCTTATCTTTCAAAATCAAGTCCGCTGATCCATAAGAAAAATCTCTCAGCAAAAGATATTAACCTGGATGAACTGTGGCTGCTGAATGAAGGGCACTGTATGCGCAATCAGATTCTGAATATCTGCAACCGGAAAAAATCAGACGAACAGAAACCTTTTGAGTATAATACTGATAGTGTAGAAACGCTCAAACGTATGGTAGAATTGAACAAAGGCATTACGCTATTGCCAGAGCTTTCAATAAGCGATTTTTCAGTAAAACAACTTGACCGGGTGCGTTATTTTAAAACCCCGGAGCCTTCCCGGGAAATAAGTATAGTAACTCACCGTAATTTCCTTAAGCGGCGACTCATACTGGCTCTTGAAAAGGAAATTATTGAGGCAATCCCGAAACGGATGCGCAGCAAAAAGAAAAAGGAAATTCTGGAAATCTATACCTGAGAAAATAAAAAAGGGGTGCATTTTTATTACATCCCCTTTCAGATCAATATTATTGATTCGGATTACTTTGCTTTTGTGAACCGCTCTGCTACCGCACCCCAGTTTACTACATTCATAAATGCTGCAACATAATCAGCACGCTTATTTTGATATTTAAGATAATAAGCATGCTCCCAAACATCCATTCCTAAGATTGGAGTACCTTTAACTTCAGCAATATCCATCAGCGGGTTATCCTGGTTTGGAGTAGAGCTTACCTGTAATTTTCCATCGGTGCCAACTGAAAGCCAGGACCAGCCCGATCCAAAGCGGGTCATACCTGCTTCAGCAAATTTTTTCTTAAACTCATCGAATGATCCGAAGGCTGCATCAATGGCCTTAGCCAAATCGCCCGACGGAGCTCCTCCGCCATTTGGAGACATTACCGACCAGTAAAGTGTATGATTAAAGTGACCTCCACCATTATTTCTTACGGCCATTGGATACTTTGAAATATTTTTTATCAGATCTTCAATCTTCTGATTTTCGCCCTCAGTTCCGGCCAATGCCTTGTTTACATTGTCTACATAGGCCTGATGATGTTTGCCATGGTGGATTTCCATAGTCATCTTGTCAATATGCGGTTCAAGTGCGTCTGTTGCGTATGCTAACGCAGGTAGTTCAAATGCCATCTTTTCAATATTTAGGTTAATGATATATTTCTATAACAAATATAAGACCGAATTGTCAGAAATTGTTCAATTAGGTGTTAAGTTTTATTGCGCCTGGCAATAAAAAACTCTTTCATCAGCCGGGCAGCCTCTTCTGCCTTTACCCCCGAAACAAGTTCTGTTTTAGGGTGAAGAATCCGGCTGCTGATTTGCGAAAACCCCCTTTTTTCATCTCCGGCACCATAAACGATGCGGCCGATCTGGGTCCATTGCGCTGCACCGGCACACATTACACAGGGTTCAATGGTCACATACAGGGTACAATCTTTCAAATATTTACCACCGGTATAATTTGCAGCCGCTGTAAAAGCCTGCATCTCTGCATGAGCGGTAACATCATTAAGTTGTTCGGTCAGGTTATGCCCTCTGCCTATTATTTTACCAGCATGAACGATAATAGCACCAATTGGTACTTCATCAAGAATAAGGGCCTTATGTGCTTCTTTCAGGGCTTCCACCATAAAAAAATCGTCGGGATTTTGTTCCGGCTCATCCGTAAAATTCACGTATCTCATATCAATGCTGAGCCATTTGGGACCAGGCGTTCTACAGAAGCCAGAACGATATGGCCATCCTGATCTGCAAAACCTGTTACAAGGAACTCCGAAATAAAATTTGCGATCTGCTTCTTAGGAAAATTCAAAACACCGATAACCTGCCTGCCTATCAATTCAGATTTTGTGTAATGTCTGGTAATTTGAGCACTGCTCCATTTCGCACCCAAATCTCCAAAATCAGCCTTTATTTTGTATGCAGGTTTTCTGGCTTCAGGAAAATCAAGAACTTCAATAATTGTACCGACCCTCAAAGCTACCTTTTCAAAATCAGCCCAGTTTATTTCTTCCATATCCAAAGGTAAGTTGCAGGCGTGATTATTCAAAAGGTTTTAAATCCCGCTTTCTGTCAGTCGGGAATAAAAATTAGTACCTCTAAAAGAGAAATAACAGGGAATTTGTCATTGCGATTAGCCTTTGGCTGGGTAGCAATCTCCTGATAATTAATTACTAAACATCATGAGATTGCTTCGTCGTACCTGCCCGTCCGATCAGGCGGGCCTCCTACCCATGACATGTTATAGAGGCTTATCAATTCTCTTTTAAAATTTCTCAAATTTTTACTTTCGCAAAGACGCCAAGACGCAAATGGCGACAGATTATATAAAATCATTCGTTTTAGGTAATCTATTTCGCGTCTCTGCGTCTTAGCGAGAGCCTTTTTAACATTTTCCATTCCCTCTGGTCGGTGGTCTTACCAAACAATAAGCACTCTCACATCCCTTGGTCGATGAAAACACCGACCAGAAGAGCGGAGCCAACCACGATATCTACCCCCGAGAAAGTGCCTGTCATTTCTCCTTCAGAATTGCTCCAATTTATCAACTCGAAATGACACTCTTATTGATGATAATGCCCAATTATAGGTTCTCATGGTCATGAAGCAGAATAATTTTGTTCTTTAAAAGCAAATATGAACGAAGAGAAATCTGTAAGCTAAAACGAAGACTGTGCTATCTGCCTGAGGTCAGTCCCCGCTACAAATCGGCCATACATTGTATTCGTAAGCTACACTGCATCAGGATAAGAACCGGTAAATGCTTGAGATATTGTAAATTCGTCCCATGCATTCTGTAAGATTAAAAAAAGGAAAAGAAAAAGCTGTCAGACAATTACACCCCTGGGTGTTTTCGGGAGCTATTGATCAGATAAAAGGGAAGCCTGAAAACGGTGACATCATTATGGTCACTGACAGTAATGATGGTTTTCTTGCCTATGGATTTTACAACAGCCAGTCGCGGGTTGCTGTTCGTTTGCTTGAATGGAATCTTGAAACTGAGATCAATGAAGGCTGGTGGCGAAAAAAGATCAGAAATGCGGTTAAGTTCAGAGAAGAACTCCATACTGAAAAAACGAATACCTACCGTTTAATATTTAGTGAAGCTGATTATCTTCCGGGTTTAATTGTTGACCGCTATGCAGATTTCCTTTCGGTACAGATCCTTACTTCGGGTGTGGAGCGTATTAAACATATCCTGCTCGATGAACTGCAGAGTTTATTAAGCCCGAAGGGCATTTTCGACAGGAGTGATGCTTCAGCACGGGCCCATGAAGGCATGGAAGCTTCATCCGGCGGCGTTCTGCTCGGCGTAGAACCTCCCGAATACGTGAGCGTCAGAGAGAATGGGATATTTTACCAGGTAAATATTGCTGAGGGTCAGAAATCAGGTTTTTATTGTGATCAGCGTGATAACCGAAAATGGGTGGCCGATTATGCAAAAGGTAAAAAGGTGCTGGATTGTTTTTCCTATTCAGGAGGATTCAGCTTGAATGCATTGAGCAGAGAAGCGGCTGAAGTGATTAGTGTAGATAGTTCGGCACTGGCACTGGAAACCTTAAAAAGAAACATTGAGGTTAACAATTTTCACAGCATCCCTCACCGGCTCATACAATCTGATGTCAATAAGCAGCTGAGAGTATTCAGGGAAGAGCATGAAAGGTTTGATATCATCATCCTGGATCCGCCGAAATATGCACCATCCAGATCGGCTTTAACCAAGGCCTCCAGAGCATACAAAGACCTGAACCGGATGGCCATGCTGCTGCTTGAAGAAGGCGGACTATTAGCCACATTCTCCTGTTCGGGAGCAGTGGATATTAGCCTGTTTAAGCAGATCATTGCCTGGGCAGCGCTTGATGCAGGAAAAAATGTACAATTCATCCAGCAGTTCTCGCAGCCTGCAGATCATCCGGTAAGGTCGTCTTTCCCGGAAGGGGAATATTTAAAAGGACTGTTGTGCAGGGTTAGTTAGAACTTCTGCAATTAATCCTCAGGCACATTATGCAGATGAACAGGCTTTTTGCCTTTGTTCATTTTCAGGTTGAGCATTTCTACCAGTACTGAGAAGGCCATTGCAAAATAGATATATCCTTTTGGAATATGCTGATCAAATCCTTCAGCAAGTAAGGATACCCCGATAAGTAAAAGAAAGGATAATGCCAGCATTTTTACCGTTGGGTGCTTGTTTACGAAATCACTGATACCACCTGCAGAAAGCATCATCACGAATACGGCAATAACCACGGCAGCGATCATCACTTCAATATGGTTTGCCATACCCACTGCAGTAATTACTGAATCCAATGAGAAAACGACATCCAGAAGCAGGATCTGAACAATAACACCTGAGAAAGTAATAACCGCTTTCGTTTCAGTATTATGTTCTTCACCTTCAAGCTTATCATGAATCTCGCTGGTACTTTTATAGATGAGGAACAATCCTCCGATGATCAGGATCAGATCCCGGCCCGAAATTGCAAACTTGTTTAGAAGTTCTGCATCACTTAAACCGATCCAGTCTCCAAAATTGAAAAGCGGACTGGTCAGGGTCATGACCCAGCTTAAGGAAAGCAGTAAAAGTACGCGGGTTATCATGGCCAGTGCCAGACCAAGCTGACGGGCTTTTTTTTGCTTTCCGGCTGGTAATTTAGCGGCCATGATGGAAATAAATATGATATTATCTATTCCAAGCACTATTTCCAGCACCGTTAAAGTAATCAATGATATCCAGATCTCAGGATTTGCTAACCACTCCATAATTTTAAACTTTCGTCAAAAGTAAATTAAAAGGCATAGAAATAAAACAAAAAAACCTTCCCGGGCTTACGGGAAGGTTTAAACATTTTTTAAGCGGTTTATAAAAACTTTACGCCTCCGTAATTGGATTTAATTATGATACGCGAATCTGAACCTTTACCTACCTGCCCCTTGTAATTTTTGGTCGGGTTCCATGACTTCGGCTTATCGGTACCGGTAAACTGCTCAACCAGGTTAATCCTGTTATTATTGTAATTAAATCCGGCGTAGCTAACCGTTACATCAAAATCAAAATCAGCACCTTCATCCATACCCAGCGTAACACCTGAATAGGAAGAGTTAATATTCAGGTTTTTAACACTCCGGTCAACTTCGTCTATTTTGAATCCTCCGGTGTAGGCTATATTAAAATTACCTCCCTGGCTAAGATGTGCAATTGTTGCTTTGCCGTATTTAATGGTGGCATTCAGCTTGGATGCCTGATTCAGGGTTAAGTTTCCGTAAGAAACGCTTAGATTTCCATTGATGAAATTTTCTATGCTCGCTGATCCATAAAGAACCTTTACCTGATTGGCAGGATTATCCAGCTTCCCCGACTTAAAGGATCCATAAGAACTGGCAATGTTTACCGGTCCGCTAAAATCCTCAATCTCAATTTTTCCATACCGGTTATTGATATCCAGCGGATTTCTTGCCGGCATATAGATCTGATAATTTACCTGAACACCCCTTCGCTCCTCCTGGCCATTCTTCATCCTCGACCAGAAATTTAATGAAGTCTTCTCAAAATTTGTTTTAAAACTTATGAGATCACCCTCCCTCAACTCTGCTATATTAACACTTTCGAGAAGCTGTTCTGCACCATTCTCAGATGCCTCATAGGCTTTGATCTCAATTTCAACCTTGATCTCATTTTTGGCCCAGGTACTCACTGCAACTCTTCCGTACTGATTATTAACTGAAAGTTTATCCTTGCTATCCACCGAATAGGTTTTAGTGATCACTTTGGTCTTTTCGGCCGTCCCGGCAAGTACACCGGGCTCTTCGGGACTTTCCGGAACCGGAATATCTGCTACGACAACCTCAATATTTTCTAATCCTCTGCTCAGTTCACGACTGGCAGCTTCTACCGTCTTTCCGATTTTTTCAAAATCGATGTTTTTAAGTTCAATTGCAACTGTTTTGAATGCTTCGGCTATTTCGAATTCAATATTTTTCAGTTCAGAATTCGCCTTTGGATTCTTAGGTCTGACCTGCTCAACAGTCTGAGCTGATGCTATTTCAATAAACAAAAGTGTTAAAGCAAACAGCAAGGCTTTTTTAAATATTTTGTGTGTCATTTTTTTGTTCCTTTTTTAATTGGTTAATCTGCTGTATAATCATTAGCTGCTGATTCAGCACTTCAATCTGTATCTGAAGATTCCGGATCATTGCTTTCACCGTTTCTTCCTGGTTGGGACTTCCCGGCAAATCTTTCTTTAATTTCTGGAAGCTCGCATCCATAGTCCTGATCTCTTCTGAGAACTCCTGGTACAATTGCGGCTCCTCTTTTTCAATTCGTTTTAACTCGCTGCGCTTAGCCTCGATCAGTGATGCATAATGAAACTGCTGCTTAACCAGCTGCGGATCAATATTGCTCAGATCTGAAGACTGTCTAAATTGATATTGGTAAAACCAAATACCCGCAAACAGTATCGGAATAATTGAAGCCGCCAGTTTAATCAGGAAGCTCAAACGTACTACCCGTTCCTTTTTAACCGCATTCTTTTGCGGCATGCTAATCAGTTTTTCATCCAGCTGCATCTCAATCTTATTCCATAAATCTGCAGGTGGTTCAAACTGGTCGAAGTCCCTCCTGTTGCTTCTGATAAAATTTTCTAAGTTTTCTTTCATCTTTTTCTCTCCCTGATCCGCTAAGGGATCTTCAATTAATTATAGCTTATCCCCTGATTCCTCAATAGTTCAACGAGCTTCCTTCTGGCCCGCATAAACTGAGTCCTTGAAGTGTTCTCACTGATGCGCAGTATATGTGAGATCTCTTCATGATCATAACCCTCAAGCAAGTACAGCGTAAGTACTAAACGATATCCATCCGGAAGCTGTTGGATGGCCGTCTGTACTTGCCGCACCTGCAATTCGAATTCTGAATTATCAGGCTGCTCCACATCCGGGATGGATTCTACATCTGTATCATCAATAGATATCAGTTCCACCCTGCGCTTACGGAACTGACTGATCGATTTATTGATGACAATCTGCTTCATCCACAAACCGAAAGTGGTTTCCTGCCTGAAATCAGCTATGCGTCCGAAAGCATCAATAAATGCCTCCTGTAACACATCTGCCGCTTCATCAGCATCGTTAAGTATGCGCATAGCGATATTGAACATGGCTCTCGAATAGAGCTTGTACAGATCGTTATGTGCCTTCCTACTTCCGTTTCTGCATTCAACCACAAGGTCAAAATGCTGATCTACGTAAACAGCTTCCAAATTTTTACGCTTTTCTTACTCTAAGAGACGCATGTAATTGATTTGCGTTGCATGCAGGGTGAAAAAATATTATAATGGTGAGTTTTGCATATTTAGAAAGATTATTAAGATCCTAAACATGTTTTATAATTTATACAATTGCCATATATTCTAGCGAAACGGATATTGTTTCAGGCAATTCCGTTTGCTAATTACTAATCTAGTATATTTATTATTTGTATTTGGGGCTTGCCTGAAGGCCCGGGCTCTACGCTGTATTTTTTGCCCGCAAATTCCTTTTTAACCTGGAAACTTCCTTGGCAAAAAGCTGTCGCTTCGATCCCTAAGCCAGAAAAACGTTGTGTTATCAGATTCTGCTATATAAAAAATCAGGATGATAATATTTGTTGTATCCAGCTGAATAGCTAAAAGAGAAAACTAAATTCATTTCATGGACAAATTGACTCATCATCAAATCGACAAATAGGAATCAATGGCTTGAATGGCATTTTGCAGCCTCTCTTCCTCAGACCCTGAAATTAAACTGTAAGTAGCATCAAGGGCTTTCAGTTCATTATGCCAAACCTCCATAAAATGTTCGCGCATATGAGGGAAATTACGAAGGGGATCCTCCTGCCATGGAAGATCGATATCCATCAATAAATAAAGATCATAATTGTGCCGGGGAAGCTTATCAAGGACTTCCTGCGGAGTACGGCCAAACATATGATCACTCCAGATCTTGACTGTAATGAACGTTGTATCACAGATCAGCAGGCGATCGGCCAGTGCTGCCATTTGCTCCTCCAGCTCAAGCTGCCCCCTGAACATATTGATCTCATCCTCCCAGGTACAGTCAGCAATAAGCTGTTCGCAGTAACCACGGGCATATTCAGGAACCCAGACGGTATTGTAATGAGCCGCAAGCTGTTCTGAGATGGTTGATTTGCCGGTTGATTCCGGTCCAACGATCGCAATCCTGATCAAATCTTCAGCACTATCCTGAACGTTTTCCATATCCGCTAAACAATCTGATTCTGATTGGGTAAAGACACCCGGGTCCGGCGTAATTCTTTTCGCCAGTCGCGATAGCCAATTGCAGCAATTACTATATATAAAGCATACATCCCGGCGGTTAAATGCAGGTCTTTAATGAGGTAAACACCCACATAAATGATATCCACAAAGATCCAGATCAGCCAGTTTTCCAAAACCTTACGGGCCAGAAAAACCTGGGCAACCAGGCTGCAGGCGGTACAAAAACTATCAATAAACGGCAAAGAGGCATCTGTTCCCTGTTTGAGAAAGGTACCCAGAGTAAAGGTAAAAATGATGATTGCAAACAATGAAACTACAATCTCCTTCCTGTTTATCGCCGTTACCGCAACCCTTTTCTGCTCCTCTTGTTTTCTGCTCCAGTAATGCCAGCCGTAAATATTCATCAATAAAAAATATACCTGTAAACCAGTATCGGCATACAATTTTGCTTCAAAAAAGATGACAATATAAATGATGACACTGATAATTGCGACCGGCCAGTTCCAAATATTGTTCTTTGCAGCAAGATAAACACATAAAATACCGGTGATCACACCGGAGGTTTCCAGCAGACTTTGACCCTTAAGCCAATCGGAAAAAGCGGGAATGAAGTCCATTGAGTCAAATATAAGCTCTGCCGGCAATTATTGAGCTTTTCTGCTGCGGCAAAATATCGGATATGATACTACTTGCCTGTAGGGGGTTCTGCATTAAACCCTAAACTGGCCTTAAGAGTAATATCTGCGGCAATTGCACTGCGTAAAACATACTCCATCCTGATGCGAACAGTTGAATCTTTGATATATTCATCAAGCAAAAGCGTAGTGTCGGCATCCAGCATAATACTTTTTCCTACCGTTGAAGCAATATCATTACGGGTGGCAATAAGAAGTTCTTTGGAACTATCGCCCCGCGAAATATAGATCTTAACCATTTTGAAAACACCAAGGCTCTGGCCTGAAGGATAGGTTGCATCGATCCTTACTGAAGATAAATGAACATCAGAAATGGCGCTGGTGTTTGTACCCTTTCCAGTAAAAATCTGATCGAAGCTGCTTGCCTGGCCTGATACTGACTGGGTAATGTTAGCTGTTGTGGTAAGAGGTATGGTCAAAGTGGCCGTATAAGGAAACGTTGAACGTACGATAGATTGTACAGCTGCACATCCGCTTAATAAAGAGGCGCTTACAACAATGGCGATGACGGATCTTTTCATAGTTTTGTATTTTTAAAGGCTAATCCTGCACGAAAATAGCAGGTTTACCTGTTTATTTGAATATTTCATTACCTATGTACAAATCCCGTTCCAATCATTCAATAAAACAGTTAAATATTATCTGACCAATAAAGCACTCTCCAGTCTTCCGTTATAAATATGCTGAAAAGGCCTTTATGAACCAATTAATTGCATGGCTTTTGAAAATATCAGACTAAATAATGCATAAAAATACCTAACTTTGCATCCCGACAAAACAGCCGGGATTTTTGTTCTTCACAGCATAGTAATCTCCTCTTTCGTTTCGTCAAAATTAGAATTATAGAAGAACTATGCCATTAGATACTTCCATCCGCTCAGTCCTGATTATCGGTTCAGGACCAATCATTATCGGTCAGGCCTGCGAATTTGATTATGCAGGATCACAGGCTGCTCTTTCATTAAAAGACGAGGGAATTAAAGTTTCCATTATCAATTCTAACCCTGCCACCATCATGACAGATAAGGTTATTGCTGATCATGTTTATTTGCTTCCTTTAACCTGTGAAAGTATTGAGCAGATACTTACCGAACAGAAGATCGATGCGGTTCTCCCAACTATGGGCGGACAGACAGCACTTAACCTTTGTAAAGAGGCTGAAGAAAGAGGGATCTGGGAAAAATATGGTGTAAGAATCGTGGGTGTTGATATTGCTGCAATTGAAAAAACTGAAAACCGTGAAGAGTTCCGTAAGCTGATGGTTGAAATTGGAGTAGGGGTAGCCCCATCCAAAATTGCCAACTCTTTCCTTGAAGGTAAGGAAGCCGCACAGGAGATCGGTTTTCCATTAGTAATCCGTCCTTCTTACACTCTTGGAGGAACAGGAGGCGGTTTCGTGCACAAAAAGGAAGATTTTGATCAGGCTCTTAGCCGCGGTTTACAGGCATCTCCTACACATGAGGTTTTGGTTGAAAAAGCTGTTTTAGGCTGGAAAGAATATGAGCTCGAATTATTAAGGGATGGAAATGACAATGTAATCATTATCTGTTCTATTGAGAATTTCGATCCGATGGGTATCCATACAGGAGATTCCATCACCGTAGCACCTGCAATGACATTGAGCGATCGTTGTTATCAGGAAATGCGAAATCAGGCGATCCGCATGATGCGCTCGATCGGTAATTTCGCCGGTGGATGTAATGTACAATTCTCTGTTGACCCGGTTACCGAAGATATCATCGCCATTGAGATCAATCCAAGGGTTTCCCGCTCATCTGCTCTTGCATCAAAAGCAACAGGTTACCCTATCGCAAAAATTGCATCAAAATTAGCTATCGGCTATAACCTCGATGAAATTGAAAATCAGATCACTAAAACAACTTCGGCTTACTTTGAGCCAACGCTTGATTATGTGATCGTTAAAATTCCCCGCTGGAATTTTGATAAATTTAAAGGTGCCAATACAGAACTCGGACTGCAGATGAAATCAGTAGGCGAGGTAATGGCTATTGGACGTACCTTTATTGAAGCACTTCAGAAAGCCTGTCAGAGTTTAGAGACAAACCGTTTAGGACTTGGTGCTGATGGCAGACAAAGCCGTAATCTGGAAGAGATTATGCACAGCCTGGAGCATCCAAGCTGGGATCGTCTTTTCCATGTGAAGGATGCCATGAGTCTTGGAGTTCCGATGGAATCAATCCGCAAGATCACCCATATTGATAAATGGTTCCTGGTACAGATCCTTGAACTGGTTAATATGGAAGCTGAGTTAAAACGCTATTCATTAAACAATGTTCCTACAGACTTCTTCATTTCATTGAAGCAAAAGGGTTATGCCGATTCCCAGATCGCATGGCTGCTTGGAAATGTAACAGAAGACGAGGTTTACGATCGCCGTAAGAAACTGGGTATTAACCGGGTTTACAAAATGGTAGATACCTGTGCAGCTGAATTCCCTGCACAAACACCATATTATTACTCCACTTTCGAGGACGAAAATGAGTCGATTGTCAGCAATAAGAAAAAGATCATCGTCCTTGGATCCGGCCCCAACCGTATCGGTCAGGGTATAGAATTTGATTATTCATGTGTCCACGGATTACTGGCAGCGAAAGAGGCGGGTTATGAGGCCATCATGATCAACTGTAATCCTGAAACGGTTTCAACCGACTTTAATATGGCCGACAAGCTGTATTTCGAACCGGTTTTCTGGGAGCATGTGCGTGAGATTATTGAGCACGAGAAACCTGAAGGTGTAATTGTTCAGCTTGGCGGACAAACCGCATTAAAAATGGCTGAAAAACTACATGAAAAAGGGATCAGGATCATCGGATCCTCTTTCGACAGTATGGATATTGCCGAAGACCGGGGCCGCTTCTCAGATCTGTTAAAAGAAATGGATATTCCTTATCCTTTATATGGTGTGGCCGAAAGTGCTGAAGAAGCATTGGAAGTGGCACATAAAGTTGGTTACCCGGTCCTGGTTCGTCCGAGTTATGTACTGGGCGGACAGGGGATGAGCATTGTGATCAATGATGAAGACCTCGAAAAAGCCGTTGTAAAATTATTGAGAAACCTTCCGGGAAACCGCGTATTGATCGATCATTTCCTTGACAGAGCTGAAGAGGCTGAATCTGACTCTATCTCAGACGGAGAAGACTGCCATATCATTGGTTTAATGGAACATATCGAACCGGCAGGTATTCACTCCGGAGACTCATACGCGGTTCTGCCTCCGTTCAATCTATCTGAAAAGGTAATCGGATTGATGGAAGAGTACAGTAAACGTATTGCCAAAGCATTGAATGTACGCGGTTTACTGAACATTCAATTTGCTATCAAAGACGAAAAAGTATACGTAATCGAAGCAAATCCGAGAGCTTCGAGAACTGTTCCTTTCATCGCTAAAGCATATGATGTTCCATATATCAATATTGCAACCAAGATTATGCTTGGCACTCATAAACTGAAGGATTTTAAAATCGAACGTAAGCTTGTAGGATATGCTATCAAGGAACCTGTTTTCTCATTCGATAAATTCCCGGAAGTTAAGAAAGAATTAGGCCCCGAGATGAAATCTACCGGAGAAGCGATCCGGTTTATACGTGACCTTGAGGATCCTTATTTCAGACATCTGTACAAAGAGAAATCAATGTACCTTTCTAAATAGGAAGAAGGAACAAAGATTAAGGAACAAAGACCAGGCCTGCAGAATTAATCTGCGGGCCTTTTATATTTTCAAGGGGTTCAAAAATTGTCCGTTTATTCTGAATTGCATGAATAAAAATTCGAAATTGGATTTTTCTATTGCATCTTTAATAAACGATTAAATAAACCATTCATGAATAAATTGAATAATGATGCGGTCAATAAATCAAGCTTGAAAATTGGCCTTTTTGGCATCGGACTGGATACCTACTGGCCTCAGTTTGAAGGTTTGAAAGAACGTCTGGAAGGCTATTTAAATACGGTAGAGCAAAAGCTTTCCGACATTCATCCCTCTGTGGTTAACGCCGGATTGGTAGACAATCCTGATAAAGCCTTTCAGGCCGGAAAATTATTTAAAACTGAGGATGTAGATCTGATATTTCTATATGTTACTACCTAT
>JBAZCD010000014.1:0-16087 GCA_041671205.1 Pedobacter sp. | reverse complement strand
GACAATAAGCTTTTCATATACGACTGGATCCGAGGATGGATAAAAGCCGTGACCATGAAACCTAACGGTGATTATGATAATATGGAAGGCTTTATGACAAGCACGGCTTTTTCTTCACCGATAGATATGGAATTAGGTCCGGATGGCCGGATTTACATTCTGGAGTATGGTAAAGGCTGGTTCTCAAAAAATCCGGATGCAGGAATTGCCAGAATTGATTTCATTGCCGGCAACCGGCCTCCAAAGATCAAAGAAGTACTGGTCAGTAAAACCAGTGGTGTACTGCCATTTAAGGTGCAGGCAAAGGTGGATGCCAGCGATCCGGATAAGGATCAGCTGAACTATGTCTGGGACCTGGGCAATGGCATTAAGAAAACCACTACTCAGCCAAATGTTGAACATACTTATACCAAAGCCGGCGAATACGCCCTAAGCGTCTTGCTGATCGACAGGCAGTTTGCCAGTACCAACAGCAGTCCGATAACCCTGACAGCCGGAAATGCGCAGCCTAAGGTTGGTATTCAGGTAAAAGGAAATCAGACATTTTATTTCGCAGGGAAACCGGTAGAATACAAAGTAAATATCAGTGATGAGGGTGCTGAAATAAATAAAAACACCATTTATGTAGCCAATAATTACACCAAAGGTACCGATCTGGCAGGCGCTTCAATGGGGCATCAGGTATTTACAGAAACCCAGGCCGGACAGGCATTGATGCTTAAATCAGATTGTCAGGCCTGTCACCAGGTTAGTACTAAATCCATAGGTCCTGCTTATACTCTGGTATCCGCAAAATACCAGAACGATCCGAATGCTGTAAGTTCTTTGTCGGCCAAAATAATTAAAGGTGGCGGCGGTACATGGGGTGAAGTGGCAATGCCTGCTCATCCAACCATGAACGATGATGATGCAAAGAAAATAGTACAATGGGTATTATCCCTTGAGAATAAGACAGTCAATAAAGCTTCATTACCCACTCAGGGCATTATTATTCCGTCTGAAGAAACTGAAAATAATGTTTTCAGCATCTATGCTTCTTATACTGATCAGGGTGAGGCCGGACTGAAACCACTGTCTGCGTCTTCTGGTTTTTACCTTAGGAGCAATACCTTCAATGCCAGAGAAATCACCGAAAGGACCAGAATTGCTTTAAAAGACTCAACGAATACCGGCTTTCTGGTCTATCCTCAAAAAAGCGGCTGGCTTAAACTGAATCCAATGGATCTGTCGGGCATTAAAGAGGTGGAAGTTTCAAATGTGTCCAAAGGCGGGGCCGGTAATTATACCATTGAACTTCGTTTGAATTCTGAGACCGGTACCGTTGTTGGAAAAAGCAGTTTCATGGATGGAGAAAATCCGGATCAGCAGCGCAATATCCTGATTCCGATTAACCCGGTTAGCGACAAAAAATTACATACCCTTTTTGTGATCATCATTTCTGACCCTAAGAATATGAAACCAGGTCCGTTACTTAAAACAATTAAATTCATGCCTGAATAAGGGCTCATTTTAAAAGGCTTATATACAAACAGGATATGAAATTATTTTGGGAACTCATTTTGCCAGGCATCTGCTTCGCTACTGTATTTGCCTGCAATAATGTTTCAACTCGTAATTCCGGAAAGGTTTCTGATACCTTATCAAACGGTAAAGTACTGTCAAAAGATTCCTTTCAGAAAACTGTTGATGGCAAAAGAACCAGTCTGTACATTCTTAAAAACAAGAACAGGGCCGAGGCCGCATTTACGAATTACGGAGCACGTATTGTTAGCCTGATCATACCCGATCAATCCGGTAAATTAACTGACGTTGTGGTCGGCTTACCCGGAACAGTGGAATATCAAAGATCTACTGAACCCTATTTTGGAGCTACCATAGGAAGATACGGAAACCGTATTGCAAGGGGGAAATTCACACTCGATGGTACAGTTTATTCTCTCTTTATCAATAACAGTCCGAATTCGCTGCACGGAGGTAAAAAAGGGTTTCAGGATGTGGTTTGGGATGCCCGGCAGGTAAACGGTCAAACCCTGGAATTCAGCTACCTGTCAAAAGATATGGAAGAAGGGTATCCGGGCAATCTGAAGGTAAAGGTTATTTACACGCTTACCGATGAAAATGAGCTGAAGATCGACTATGAAGCCACAACAGACAAAAGAACCATTATCAACCTCACCAATCATGCTTTTTTTAATATGAATGGTGAAGGAAGCGGAGATATCCTGAACCATATCCTGCAAATTAATGCAGATCAGTATACTCCGGTAGATTCTACCCTGATCCCGGCCGGGGGACCGGAATCCGTTGAAGGATCTCCATTTGATTTCAGAAAGGCAACAAGGATAGGCGAAAAGATTGATGAAGATCATATTCAGCTTAAAAATGGCAAAGGTTATGACCATAATTTTGTTTTAAACTCCGGCAAAGGAAAAGAAATGAAGCTTGCAGCCATTGTGAAGGGTGATCGCTCAGGCATTGTCATGGAGGTATTTACTCAGGAACCAGGCCTCCAGTTTTACAGCGGAAATTTCATGCAGGCTAAAAACACATTCAAAAATGGCAGCAAAGATGAATTCAGAACAGCATTCTGCCTGGAAACTCAACATTTCCCCGACTCTCCCAATCAGCCGACCTTCCCAACTACCATTTTGAATCCTGCTGAGGTCTATAAAACAAGTACCATTTATAAACTCTCAGCCGGAAAATGATCATAGAACTTGCTGATTTTCATATCTGAATCAAAAATATTTTCATTGGAAATGATGGATGTTTTATATTTAGTATTGATTTAAAACGAATAATTTTTAACCATATATGAACAGAAAATTAAGAATGGGAATGATTGGCGGTGGAAAAGACGCCTTTATCGGAGCTATTCACCGGATCGCTGCCAACATGGACGGACTTATCGAACTCGTTTGCGGGGCACTCAGCTCTAGTCCTGAGAAATCTCTTGAAAGCGGACAGACTCTTTTTCTTCCGGAAGACCGGATCTATCCCGACTATGAAACAATGATTCTGAAGGAGAGTCGCCTTCCCGCAGATCAGCGCATGGATTTTGTAAGCATTGTCACTCCAAACCATGCACATTTTGCACCGGCAATGATGGCGCTGGAGCATGGATTCCATGTTGTGATCGATAAGCCGATCACCTTTACCCTGGATGAAGCCAAACAATTGAAGAAAAAAGTTGAAGAAACCGGATTAAGCTTATTACTAACCCATACCTATGCCGGTTACCCGATGGTGAAACAGGCTAAGCAAATGATAAAAGCCGGAGAGCTTGGAAAGATCAGAAAGATCCTGGTTGAATATCCGCAGGGATGGTTAAGCCGCCTGTCTGAAAAAGACGGGAATCCGCAGGCGGCCTGGCGTACCGATCCGGCCAGATCGGGAAAAAGCGGATGTATGGGTGATATCGGTACTCATGCCGCACATCTTGCTGAATATATCAGTGGCTTAAAGATCATCAAACTATGTGCCGACCTGAACATTGTTGTGGATGGCAGAGCATTGGACGATGATGGAAACGTGCTTCTTAAATTCGATAACGGGGCCAATGGCGTACTGGTAGCCTCACAGATCGCTGCCGGTGAAGAAAATGCCCTGAAGATCAGGGTCTATGGTGAAAGAGGCGGGCTTGAATGGGCACAGCAGGAACCCAACACCTTAATTCTGAAATGGCTGGATGCTCCGGTTCAAATTTTAAGGACCGGAGGGCATAACCTTTCAAGCTATGCGGCATTCAACAGCCGCACACCGGGCGGGCACCCGGAAGGGTATCTGGAAGCATTCGGTAATCTTTACCGGAATTTCGCTTTATGTATATCCGCAGGGATCCATGGAACTAAAGCCGTTACCGAAGCGCTCGACTTCCCTTCAGTTGATGAAGGCATCAGAGGAATGGCTTTTATCAATAATGTGGTAAACAGCAGCTTAAGTAATGATAAATGGACAACTTTTGAAGTTTAATTATAAAATATGACTACTATAAAAGGACCCGCAATATTTCTTGCACAATTTTTAGGTGATAATGCACCATTTAACAGTCTGGAATCCATCTGTAAATGGGCAAAAAGCCTTGGTTATGAGGGGGTGCAAATCCCTACCTGGGATCCCCGCTGTATTGACTTACAGAAAGCTGCTGAAAGTAAAACCTATGCCGATGAAATCAAAGGGATTGTTAATTCCTGCGGTATGGAGATCACTGAGTTATCAACTCACCTGCAGGGTCAGCTGGTTGCTGTAAATCCGGCTTATGACCTGCTTTTTGATGGCTTCGCTCCTGCCTCAGTCCATAATAACCCTAAAGCCAGAACCGAATGGGCCGTGCAGCAATTAAAATACGGAGCAACTGCATCAAAGAATATGGGGCTGAATGCTCATGCAACTTTCAGTGGTTCATTGCTTTGGCATACCTGGCACCCCTGGCCACAAAGACCTGCAGGTCTGGTAGATGCCGGTTTTAAGGAACTGGCCAGAAGATGGTTGCCCATCCTTAATCATTTTGACCAGCATGGTGTGGATGTTTGTTATGAGATCCATCCGGGTGAGGACCTTTTCGATGGGGTGACCTATGAAATGTTCCTTGAGAAAGTAAATAATCATCCAAGAGCATGTCTTCTGTATGATCCGTCACATTTTGTACTGCAATGCCTGGATTATGTTCAATACATTGACCATTATCATGAGCGCATCAAAGCATTCCATGTCAAGGATGCAGAATTCAATTCAACTGGAAAACAGGGTACGTTTGGGGGATACCAGAACTGGGCTGACCGGGCTGGCCGGTACCGTTCGCCGGGAGACGGGCAGGTTGATTTCAAAAAGATCTTCAGTAAACTCACACAGTATGATTTTAAAGGATGGGCAGTTATGGAATGGGAATGCTGTATCAAACATCCTGAAGATGGGGCCCGCGAAGGAGCTGCCTTCATCAAGGACCATATCATCCGCGTTACTGAAAAAGCATTTGATGATTTTGCAGGTACAGGAAGCAATGATGAGTTTAACCGAAAAATTCTGGGTATTTAATTAATAAAGAAATTATCACCTTAAACTTAAGTACTTTTTAAAGAGCATTTTCTCTTATCATTATAATAGAAATGATTAAATAATTAATTAAATGTGAATAAATATTCCTCAACTCATGAAAGGTAAGAATCGTTCAGTATCACGTCGGCATTTTTTGCTAACTGCCGCAACTGCTGCCATTGCTGGTCCCCTGATCCTCAGGCCTTCCGCAAAAGCCTCATCCCCGGCTAACAAACTTAACCATGCCTGCATAGGCGTAGGAGGAATGGGATGGGGTGACCTGCAAAATTTCAAAATGCATCCGAATTTGCAGATTGTTGCAATATGCGATGTGGACACAAACAATCTAAAAAGAGCATCAGAAGCAATTCCGGGTGCCCGCACTTACACAGACTGGCGCGAACTTCTTAAGGTGGAGGGTAACAGGATAGACTCCGTAAACGTGACAGTTCCTGACCATAATCACTTTGCCATCGCAATACAGGCAATTCGTAATGGAAAACATGTTTATTGTCAGAAGCCTATGTGTCACGATGTCGCGGAAGTGCGCATTCTCACTAATGAAGCGGTCAAGGCCGGAGTGATTACACAACTCGGGACACAGGTTGCCTCTACCTTTGGCGACCGCACAGCTGTTCAATGGCTTAGAGAAGGCGCTATAGGAAAAATCAAACATGCCTATCTCTGTTCCAATCGCCCTGGTGCTGTCGCAAAATACCGGCTCGAAGGGCCACGTCCAGCACAGGGACAGGAGCCGCCACCACAATTGAACTGGGAGAATTGGATCGGCACAGCGCCGATGCGCCCTTATGTGCCTGGCATCTATCATCCTTCCATATGGAGAACATGGCAGGACTTCGGGACAGGATGGTCAGGTGACATAGGCTGCCATATATTCGATGCGGTCTGGAAAGGTTTAGATATGAAACCACCCAAATCGGTAATGGCAGAGGTACAGAAATCCTGGCAAGACTCTCCTGAACGCCGGGCTGACGTATGGCCTCAAGGCAATCATATTACATGGATGTTCCCCGGAAATCAGCTCACCGAATCGAATGTGCTTCCCCTGGAATGGTTCGACGGTGAGTTCTATCCTCCAAAAGAAATCCGTGCCCTGTACTCAGTAGAAGATTATCCGGCTGAATCAGCAATGCTGATAGGCACTGAAGGTGCCTTGCTCATACCGCATGGCGGGATGCCAAAACTTTTGCCGGAGAGTAAATTTAAGGATTATAAACATCCGAAACTCGAAAAACGCAATCATTATCATCACTTTGTAGATGCTTGCCTTGGTGGTGAAAAGACCGAATCTCACTTCGCCCAGTCAGGGCCGATGACCGAGGCTATAATCCTGGGCACAATAGCTATTCGCGTTCCTGGCAAGGTGCTGGAATGGAATTCTGCCAGGATGAAGTTCACCAATTATCCGGAAGCCGAGAAGTACTTACGTCGAAAATACCGCAAAGGCTGGCGTATGAATGGAATTTAGCAGGCAGATCGAGCTTAACAGGAAGGAGATATATTTATGGGTATTTTTATATTAAGTTAAACTCTCCTTTTACTGTAATTATCGATATGATTTACTACTTAAACAGTATAACTTAAACCTTATAAACTTTAGCAAAGTTAAAAAGCAAAACATTCATCGTAACAAGCTTTTTGTGGCAAGCTGCCTGGCATTATTAATAACATCCTTATCATTTGGTATACGTGCAGGTATACTTAACCAGTTAGGAACCGACTTTCAATTAAATGCGACACAATTAGGCGCCATTACGGCTACGGCTTTCTGGGGATTTCCTCTGACGGTAGTTATTGGCGGAATGGTGGTAGATATTACAGGCATGAAACGTTTGCTGGTTGCGGCTTTCCTTTTTCACCTTTTGGAAATTGTATTAACCATATTTACTCAGGAATACTGGACTTTATTCATCTCAACAATGCTGACAGGGATCGCTAACGGAACAGTAGAAGCGGCATATAACCCGCTTGTCACCGCAATATATCCGGAAAACAAAACCACCAAACTGAACCATTTTCACCTTTGGTTTCCGGGCGGAATTTTCCTCGGAACACTGATCGGGATCTTATTTAATTATTTAGGTTTTGGCTGGAAAGTGCTGGTCGGGATCATGATATGGCCAGCCCTCATCTACGGGTATTTATTCTCAAAACTTCAGCTTCCTCCTATAGAACGTGTTTCTTCAGGTGTTTCAACAGCATCCATGTACCGGGCGGTAACTTCCCCCTATTTATTTTCATGTTCATCTGTATGTTCGGCATGGCCATAAGGGGTGAGGTAATAGGCAGGGGTTTGGCTGATTGGTATGGGTGTGTGTTATTTTGGGTCGGCCATGCTTGGTTTTGTTGCGGAGAATATACCCAAATCGAGCGCTTTTGGGCTGAATCTGATGGGAGGTGCAGGAATGTTTGCTGTATCCATATATATGATATTTATGGGCGGATTTTATGACAGGAAATTACTTGAAAAGCTTCCTTCCGGTCAGCATTATAGGACTACAGCGCTGCCCCCGGCGGATCGGAAATGGCGACGGCATTACCCAAGGCCAAAAGCGGCAATAAATATAATTCAGGATTATTTTTTATTCCAGGAGCCGATTTTTCAACTCCCGAACTTGCATAATACTGCTTATCTCTGCATTAAACTGTATTCAAATTTTCAGAAGATATAATATTAATTAATTTCAGAATTCTTATTAATTTATATATTGCAAATCGAAATGCTGATTTTGAAGAAGTTTGCCGGCCTTTCATAATTGCTCTCTTTTTTTGTTTTACATAAATGCTGATTATAAAAACAAAACAAATGAAGAATAATAACTATAAATTACTTTTCAAAGTATGAGGCTATTACAAACGGAAATAACACCGTTTATCAATAACAGCCTGCATGTAGAGTTGAGAGATCAGACCTATTTATTCTCTCCCCTGCATGGCCGGCCTTGCTATCATTCACATCCTGAACTTGAATTAGTATTTATTATAGAAGGTTATGGGAAAAGGATAATAGGAAACAAGGTGACTCAGTACGAATCAGGTGATATGGTATTTATCGGTCCCGATGTTCCGCATCTCTGGTTGAGTGATCCTGTTTTTTATAAAAAGGATTCGACCCTGCGTTCCAGGGTGATCGTTATGTACATTAATCCTAAAATATTTGAGCCCATGCTGGCTTCTGTTACAGAATTTGATGGGCTTAAGGAAATGTTTCAGCAAGCTACGAAAGGGATTAATATCTTTGGTGATACAAGGAATATAATATCTGAAAAACTAATTGCGCTGGCTTCGAAAACCGGGTTCGAAAAAGCGAATGGCCTTTTGGAAATCATGCACCTTATTTCCATATCACAGGATAGAAATTTTATTGACAACAAAGAACTTACAGCCCCTTCTGGTCTTAATTCCGACAGGTTGATCGATGTGATCAAATTCATCAAAGATAATATTCATGAACCTATTTCCTTAAAACAGGTCGCTGAAGTTGCCTGTATGGCAATACCATCTTTCTGCCGCTTCTTTAAAAACAGGACCAAAATGAGGTTTTCAGAATACCTCGTCGATGCGCGTATGACCTATGCATGCAAATTATTAATTGAGTTAGATAAACCCATCTCCGAAATAGCATATATGTGCGGGTATAATTCCAACTCACATTTTTGTAAAGTTTTTAAGGACCATACCCGCCAAAGCCCATATCAATATAAATGCAGTATGAGTAAAAGCTCGGTTTAAATTCCCGGTTTATTATAAATTTTTATCAATAGCCCAATCAAATAAAAACAGGTTCCGGTACTACTCAAGCAGCACTGACTATGGATATTTATCCTACCATCGCTGAAATTGTTGGAGTAATTATGTAAACGAAAGGTAATTTCTTAATAGAAAATGGTAATTACAGAACATTTTACCACGACACAAACTTATAAATTTAATTATTGGATTTTAGCTGATTTAAAATTAGTTTTGATTTAACCACTTATATGCTTTGATAACTTGCGGCCCTTAAATACTGAATGAATCAGTGTTTTTGCAGGTTTCATAATTAAATGGACATGACCTCAGACTCTGATTTGGTAGTTAAATTGCATGATGATGACGCAGGTGCGTTTGATAAGCTATATTGGAAGTACCACCAGGCAATATATCGCAATATCTTAAAATTGACTAAAGATCCCGAAGCAGCCCGGGATATTTTACAGGATGTATTCATTATTTTATGGGAAAAACGTATGGATATTGACAGTCAGCGCTCGGTAAGCGGCTGGTTGTTTGTTCTTAGTTTTAACCAGTCTGTTAATCATTTGCGTAAAAAACTTCGCGAATCAGCAGCACAAGATTCGATTATTGCTTCAACTGATGTGTCCGATAAGGGTGGCTCTGCTTTATTAGAAGATCAGTATCAGCTGTTAGGGTCAGCTATTTTACAACTTTCATCCCAGAAACGTAGAGTATTTACCTTGTGTAAAGTGGAAGGAAAAAGTTATGAAGCGGCAGCACAGGAAATGAATATTTCTAAACATACAGTGAAAGAATATCTTTCATTGGCAATGGCTTCAGTTAAAGGCTTTATTAAAGGCAGTAAAGCCTATACACTTTAAGCCGGCACTTTTGTGTCTTCAATTCAAAGAGGGTTTTCAGCGCCTTTTACCCTTGTTCAAAAAACCTGCCTTTGATTTTGAAGGAAAGACTGTTTCTATATCACAAGTCTTATTGATTTTTTTCTCCAACCATGAAATATTTTTCATGACTCCCCCCGTTTCTCCACTCCCTGCGTATTTAGTTAAAAAACACACCCCTATTGTGGAAAATACTAAACAACGGTTGGATCGATTGCTTCAAACGGAAAACTGGTCTGAAGATGACAGGCTTTGGTTAAGGCAATATCTGAATAACAAGGATCTTAAAGAACTAAGAGCAGTTGCCCTTGAACAATACAATCTGGACCTTACTGAATTGAAAAATTTCTTAGATGGAAAGCTTTCCGCACAGATCCTTGACACTATCCACCAGCGTAGCAGATTAAACCAGCCCGCATCCAGTTTTAGGTTAATAACCTTGCAGCGTATAGCGGCAGCGGTTATCATTATGGCATTAACAAGCGGCTTATATTTCTATTTGAATAAACCAACAGGTCCTCAACTTACAACTCAAAAATCATATCCGAAAAAAAATGATATCGCCCCCGGTGGCAACAAAGCTATATTAACATTAGCGGACGGCTCAAAAATTTCTTTAAGTGATGCAGCAAATGGAGAAATTGCCAAACAGGCCGGTATCAGCATTACCAAAACTTCCAATGGCCAGTTAATCTATTCGATTGCAGACAGGCAGCCTGTCCGTTCGGTAGTCGGATCAACAACTAACGACCAGCAACTGGCATATAATACTATAGAAACTCCAAAAGGCGGACAATATCAGATCAACCTGCCAGATGGCAGTAAAGTTTGGTTAAATGCCGCTTCTTCATTACGCTTTCCTGCATCATTTACTGGCAATGAACGCAAAGTAGAACTAAGCGGCGAAGCATATTTTGAGATCGCACATATCACCTTGCCTTCCGGAGGAAACCATACGGGAGCTAAGAAAGGTTCCGTGAATGAGGCTATGCCTTTTAAAGTAATCTCAGGAAATCAAACTGTAGAAGTACTGGGTACCCACTTTAACATTAATGCTTATAGTGACGAACCATCTATAAGAACAACTTTATTAGAAGGCAGTGTGCGTGTATTACTCCCCTCTCCTCCCGGAAAGGGTCTGGATATGAACTTCTCAAAACTCCTTAAGCCCGGACAACAATCTAAAGTAAACGAAACCATTAATGTGTTTAATGTTGATACCGAAGAAGTAGTTGCCTGGAAAAATGGCTATTTTATGTTTAATAATGAAAACATACAAAGCATTATGAGAAAAGTTTCACGATGGTATAATGTTGACGTAGAGTACCAGGGAAATATTTCGCAAAAAGCATTATGGGGGTCATTATCCCGGTTTAAAAATGTTTCGGAGCTTATCGATATGCTCGAACTGACTGGATCAGTCCATTTTAAAATTGTTCCGAAGGATGCCTCAGGCAAAGAAAGGAGGATAATTGTTATGCCATAACTACTACAAATTAAAAATTAATCCCCAAAAACCAGGAGTGCTTGCAACACTCCTGGCAAATGCCTGCCTGCGCAAGCCGGTTGGGATTAATCATATTGATAATACAGTTTACAAGCAATAAATCAATTAATTAACCTAACAATTCCAAAGATATGAAATTTTATACTCAGTTTAATTGCTGGGGTCAGACCTGCATTTTACTAAAATTCCTGCTGGTAATGAAACTAATCATCGTTTTCCTGGTCACAGCCTTTCTTCAGGTAAGTTTGGCAGGATATGCACAAAAGATAACTTTATCTGAAAAGAATGCATCACTTGAACAGGTATTCAGGCAAATACGCAATCAAACCGGTTACAATATTTTATGTGATGCCGATCTTATAAAAGGAGCCCAGCCTGTAGATATACAGGTTAAAAATGCTTCTATAGAAGAAGCCCTTGAAAAATGCCTTGCGGGGCAACCCTTAACTTATACCATAAAAAACAATACAGTTATAGTTCAACGAAAATTTGTTCTATCACAAACTCAGGCTCCCCCCGGTATCATAAAAGGGAAAGTAAGTGACAACAAAGGGATAACACTGCCCGGAGTGACGATAAAACTTGAGGGTGCTGTAACACAAACCACATCTACGGATACTAACGGTAATTATAATTTTACCAATCTGCCTGCCGGAACTTATTCGCTGAGTTTTACTTACCTGGGATTTACCAGAACAGGGAGGGAGGTAAACCTGAAGGAAGGACAGGAGAGTTTATTAGATGTAAGTCTGATGGAAGAAGCCGGCAGTCTGGATGAAGTGGTGGTTACAGCATTAGGAATTGGTAAAGACCCTAAAAGTATCACATACGCTACTCAAAATATTGCAGCAGAAGAACTTACCAGAGTAAAGGATGTAAGTTTTGTGAATTCATTAGCTGGAAAAGTTGCTGGAGCTGTGATTACTAAAGGTAACTTCGGGCCTGGTAGTGCTACTAAGATCCTGATGCGTGGTGATAAATCATTTACTAGTAATAGCGAGCCTCTATATGTTGTCGATGGAGCACCTATGTTCGGCGGATCAAATCTTCTTGCAAACATCAACCCTGAAGATATTGAAAGTATCCAGGTAATGAAAGGAGCATCAGCAGCCGCTTTGTATGGTAGTCAAGCCGCTAATGGCGTTGTTTTGGTTACAACTAAAAAAGGGAAAGCTGGTGTAGCAAGAGTTGATTTTTCATCCAACTTTACTACAGAAAGTGCCATTGATTTACCTGAATTGCAAACCAACTATGGACAAGCGGACATAAGGTTTAACGATAGTTGGGGTCCAAAAATAACCAATGGCAGCGACAAACACCTTAAGGAATTTTTCAAGCCAGGAACAACTGCTGTAAATGCGCTATCCATATCAAATGGAAATGAATTTGTTCAGATATATTTATCTTATGCTAATACGAACGCTAAGGGTATTCTACCTGACAATGATCTCAACAGGCATAACTTTACAACAAAAGTAACTACTCAGCTCTTAGATAAAAAATTATCTCTGGATGCGTCTGTAAATTACACTAATCAAAAGGTGTATAACCAAAATTCTGCTGGTGGTTATAGTGCCCTTCCGGGTATTTACTCATTCCCTACTGGTGATGACTTTTCCAAATACAGTGGCAGTAATTTCGAAATATGGAACCCAACACGTGCGATGTATGTACAAAACTGGCCATATATAAGAAATGAAACCTTCCCGAATCAAAATCCATACTGGGTTCAAAAAAGAAACCAAACCGATAACTTTATCGATCATACAATTTCATCTTTAACGGCCAGATATAAAATTAATGATTGGCTGAGCCTTCAAGGAAGAGGAATTTACGATAAAATAGCAAACCCTACCGAATCTCGTACTTACGCAACAACCCAGGCTACAGTAGCCGGCGCCAATGGCGGATATGCATTAGGAAAATTTGACACAAAGTACTTCTATTCCGATCTTTTATTAACGGGAAATAAGCTTTTGAGTGATGCTGTTTCTTTAACGACTACTTTAGGTGTAAGTAATACGAAGACGACTTCTACTGGTTTATCTGTGTCAAGTACTGTCCCTACATCATTAACATACCCTAATTACTTTTCCATATTCGCTTTAAATGGTTTATTTAATAAGTCCGAAAGCTCGATAAGTACATTAAGCCAGGCAGTATTTGGCAATGCGGTACTTGGATTTAAAGAAAAAATATACCTTGATGTTACGGCTAGAAATGAATGGAGCTCAACGGTATCTCAATCTTTCTTCTATCCTTCTGCAGGACTTTCTTATGTATTAATAAATAAGCGGGGAAATGAAGGAAAGGGACTATCCTTTGCGAAATTGAATGGCTCTTATGCTGAAGTTGGTAAAACCTTACCCTTTGGGATAGAAAGTTCAGCTCCACCATATTCACTTGATAATAGCGGAAACATTAATGCGAGAGGTACCTTACCTTATTTTAGTGGTAAGGATACCATCAATCTTAAACCCGAACGGACCAAATCATTAGAGTTTGGGGTAGATCTGAGGTTCCTGCGTGACAGATTAAATGTAAACCTTACTTACTACAACGCTACTACGTTTGATCAGGTATTTCAGATTCAGGCTCCTGCGGGCGCTGGTGCTACAAACTTCTGGATCAATGGAGGTACTATCAGAAATAAAGGTATAGAAGGAATAGTTAGCCTCAGGTCTACTCTGGGTGAAGTAAGCTGGACATCTTCTGTCAACTTCTCCGGAAATAAAAATCAGATAAGAGAACTGAGCGACTTACTAAATGCTGATTATTTTGCTTTAGGAGGCTCGTACAGGGAAGCATCACTTTTCTTAACCCGTCCTAAGAATGGTCAATATGGATCATATGGAGATTTATTTGGCAAAATTTATCTAAAAGATGCCAGCGGTAATTATATAATTGGAACAAACGGCTTACCAACAGTATCTGCCAATTTTGACAACTATGTTGGAAATGCAAATTCCAATTACTTAGCAGGATTCAACAACAGTTTTTCATATAAAAAGCTTTCAGCTTCATTCCTGATTGATGGAAGATTCGGAGGAAAGGTTTATAATAGAACAGAACAATGGTTAGACTATAAAGGATTATCAAAAAGAACAGGAGATGCCAGAGATAATGGCGGGGTAATGTTTGCAGGAAAATTGATTGATACAAAGGCGTTTTATATGAATCAAACAGGCTCTGGAGCTGGAGGGGCTGTTGCTGGCAACTTATATGATATTACGAATGTTCGTTTAAGAGAGCTGGCGCTGGGTTATAGCTTACCCAAATTCAAAGGTGTTAATTTAAATCTTTCTTTAGTAGGCAGAAACTTGTTCTTCTTCTACAAGAATGCTCCTTTTGATCCTGAGATAAGTGCAAGTACTTCCCAAACTGCAGAAGGTATCTCATCATTTACCATGCCTTCAGTTCGTTCTTTTGGCTTGAGCCTCAATGCAAAATTCTAAACCATTTGTAAAAAGATATTAAAGTTAGAAATATGAAAAATCTTAAATTTAAAAACATAAATACTAAACTAGTATTGAGTTTGACTTTAGTCTCCTTTCTATTTGCTTTTTGCACAAAGGATATGGAGGGTCTCAATATAGACAAAAAACTGATCACTGATAAAATGCTTGAGCAGGATGCTAATGAAGGAGGATATACCCTTCCAGGCATGCAATTAGGCATTATGGATGTGCTTACCACATGGAGAATCGAAATGCAGCAAAACCTGAATGCTGATAATTATGGAGGATATATGAGTCTTCCCGCTCCATTCTATAACAATGTAAATAACGGTACTTATTCGATGGTCGACAGTTGGAATAACCAGATATGGCTGGTTCCTTCCAGTAAAGTACTTGATCAGTGGGTAATGATGAAGAAAAAGGGATTTGAAACTAAATATCCTGATCTCTATGCAATGTCGCTAATTTTCAAAACTTTCGCAGGACATAGACTTATCGACATTTTTGGCCCGGTGCCTTATTCACTTTATGGCACAGCTAGTGATGTGAAATTTGATTCTGAAGAAGAAGCATATGATATCTTTTTCAAAGAACTTACAAGTGCTGTAACTGCTTTAAAAGCGGCTGAGGCAGCAAATCCTACGGCTGATTTAATACGTTATGCCAAATTTGACAAATCGCGTTATGGTGGAAATTATGCAACATGGATAAAAGTTGCTAACACTCTCCGACTACGTTTGGCAATACGTATTTCAAATGTAAATCCCTCGAAAGCAAAAACAGAAGCCGAAGCTGCAGTTAAAGACAGCGGTGGCTTACTTACATCCAAAGAAGGATCATTTGAAATGTCGACTGGAACCATTCATCCATTATTAACCATTACCCGTGATTGGCAGGAAACCCGGCTTAATGCAGCTGTAGAAACTATCCTTGGCGGTTACAATGACCCACGATTGCCAAAGTATGCTTTACCAGCTGATCCTAGCCTGGGAAGTACCTATAAAGGTATCAGGTCCGGTGCAGACATGCCAGCTAAATCATATCTTGGTTTTTCACAGGTTAATTTTGTAGACAATCCTTTTGTTAAGGTAATGGATGTGGCTGAGAGCTATTTTTTAAGATCAGAAGGAGCTTTGAAAGGCTGGGATATGGGTGGAACAGCACAGAGTCTTTATGAAGAAGGGATAAGAGTATCTTTCACCTCAAATAAAGTAGCTGGAGCAGAAGAATATTTAAATAATAACACAGCTACTCCTTTACCTTATGTTGATCCTAATAGCGCATTAAATAACATGCCTCCTATTACTACACTTACTGTTAAATGGGATGAATCTGCTACCGCTGCACAAAAACTAGAACGTATTATTACTCAAAAATGGATAGCTATGTATCCTGATGGACAAGAAGCATGGTCCGAATTCAGAAGAACTGGCTACCCTAAACTATATCCT
>JBAZCD010000013.1:0-16112 GCA_041671205.1 Pedobacter sp. | reverse complement strand
GGCTAAGAAAGAGAGCTCTGGTTCAAGCATTTTTGCAAGTCTATCAATCGTGATGTGTATTCTTGTCGGAATACTTTTATGGAAATTCGTAATGGGAGATTCAGCGAATTTTGAAGGTGGAGATCCACAGAATGGCCACCCACTACCTGGTAACTATTTCGGAATGGTTTACAAAGGTGGATATATCGTTCCATTATTGATGGGATTATTACTAATGGTTGTTGTATTTTCTTTTGAGCGTTTCTTCGTAATCGGAAAAGCTACAGGAAAAGGAAATGTTGACACCTTTGTTAAAAAGATTCAGGGTTTCATTGGAGCCGGTAATATTGATTCAGCTATCGCAGAATGTGATAAACAAGAAGGTTCCGTTGCAAACGTGATTAAATCAGGTTTGAAGAAATACAAGGAAATGGAAGTTGAAGCTAAAATGGATACTGAGCAAAAATGTTTGGCTATTCAGAAAGATATTGAAGAAGCAACTGCTTTGGAGATGCCAATGTTAGAGCAAAACTTAACTGTTATTGCAACTTTAGTTTCAATCGGTACATTAATGGGTTTGTTAGGTACGGTAACAGGTATGATCAAAGCGTTCGCGGCTTTATCAAGTGCAGGTTCTCCTGACCAGGCAGCTCTTGCAAACGGTATTTCTGAAGCTTTGATCAATACTGCAACAGGTATTGCTACTTCAGCTATTGCGATCGTTATGTATAACGTGTTTACTTCAAAAATTGATAAATTGACATATGCTATCGATGAGGCAGGTTTCTCTATCGTTCAAACATACGCCAGTACTCATAAATAATAGGTTTTGAAAAATATATTCCGGATTTATGGAAAATCCGGAATATTTTCATCTCTATAGTAAATCGTTTTTAATTTAAAATAAGCAATGCCTAGAATTAAAGTTGCCAGAAAAAGTACAGCTATCGACATGACGGCTATGTGTGATGTGGCGTTTTTGTTGCTTACCTTCTTTATCCTAACAGCAACAGCACGTCAGCCTGAAGCACTTCCTGTTGATACTCCGGCATCAACAGTTAAGTTCAAACTTCCTGATTTGGATATAGCGACACTGACCATTGGTCAGAGTAAGGTGTTTTTTGGAGTACCAGGTCAACCGATCAGGATTCGTACCTTAGAGTTAATGGGCGAAAAATACCAGATTCAGTTTACTGACGAAGAGAAAAAACGTTTCTCACTTATTGAGAGTTTTGGAGTTCCAATTGGAAATCTGAAGCAGATCATCATGATGAAAGGGGACGAGCGAAATAAGACCGGATTGCAGCCTGGTATTCCTACTGATTCTGTAGGTCAGCGTCCGTCTGAATTGCATGATTGGATTCTGTCAGCCCGCTATGCAACGAAAGAGCTCAATAATGTTGATATGCGTGTCAGTATTAAGGGTGATTCAAGGGAAGAATATCCTTCGATCAAAAAAATATTGGGAATCCTTCAGGATCAGAATATTAATAAATTTAGTCTGATCACCTCACTGAGGGCAGACGAAAAGTAATTCGTATAATTAATATAAAGCGCGATGGCAGAATTAGATACCTCCGGCGGGGGTAAGAGTAAAGGCGGGAAAGTTAGAAGTAAGAAGCAATCAACACGTGTGGATTTAACTGCAATGGTGGATTTGGCTTTCCTTCTGATTACATTCTTTATGCTTACCACTACACTGGCTAAACCTCAGGCAATGGATTTAGCCATGCCTGATAAGGAAAAACAAGATCAGCAGGAATTAACAATTGCTGATAACAGAACAATGACCATACTTTTAGGTGCTAACAATCGTCTGGAGTGGTATATGGGACTTGTTGATAAACCCCTAACTCCTCCCCAGGTTGATAATTATGGAAGGAATGGCATCAGAAAGGCATTAATTGAAAATGCTAAGAAGGTTATAGCTACTACTGGTGATCCAAGTAAAGGATTAATCGTTTTGATCAAACCGAGTGATCAGTCAAATTACAGAAATTTTGTGGATATCCTTGATGAGATGAAGGTTTCGAATATTGAAAGATATGCGATCGTAGAAATCTCTGATCCGGATATTGCGCTGTTAAAGCGTGATGGAGTCTACAAATAATCATTTAAAACAAAATATTAACCCTTTAAAGAATTAAAATATGTTAGGGTCTAAAATAGATTTATTCAACCCGCAATGGCTTGATGTTGTATTCGCCGGGAGAAATAAAAGCTATGGGGCTTATGAGTTGAGGAAAACAAATTCCAAAACTACAAGCCGCGCAGTGATTATTGGTTCTTTACTATTTATAATTTTGGTTTCACTGCCATTGATTATAAGGTACATTTCCGGAATCTTGCCAGAAGAAGAGAAGGTTAAAATAACTGAGGTTGTTTTAGCCCCGCCTCCACCAATTAATAAGGAAGAGTTGCCTCCTCCTCCACCGGAGCCGCCTAAACCTAAAATTGATCAGATTAAATTCCCTCCTCCTGTTGTAGTACCTGCGGAGCAGGTTAGAGACGAGGAGCCGCCAACAGTTGAAGAATTGAAAGTGGCTGACCCAGGTCAGAAAACAATTGAAGGTGATCCAAATGCGGAAATAAAAATTGATGAACCTGTAGGTGAAGCTCCAAAAGAAGCTGAAGTTACAGAAGATAATAGTATCAAAGATTTCGCCAGCGTTGAAGTACTTCCTGAATTTCAGGGTGGTATGGCCGGATGGGGTAAATATCTTCAGAAGAATCTGAAATATCCTCCTATGGCACGTGAAAATAATATCACTGGCCGTGTAATCATGAGCTTTGTAGTAGAGAAGAATGGTCAGTTAACCGATATCAAAGTATTAAGAGGTATTGGTGGGGGATGTGATGAAGAGGCTATCAGGGTATTGAAAAATGCACCAACCTGGAAACCAGGTATTCAAAATGGTCGTCCGGTTCGTGTTGCTTACACTATGCCAATCTTCTTCCAGCTGGCAGGACAGTAATTGTCTATGTCTTTGTCTAAAGAAGAACAGAAAATACAGAAATCGCCCGCAAAGCGATTTCTGTTTATTTTAGGGCTTGGGATGTTTGCTCTGTATTTTGCTCTGGGTGTTGCGATAATCTTTTGGAAGGATTTCCCGATTGCCCTCTCATTTGAATACAGAGTAGCTTTTGCATTGTTGCTGATTATTTATTCTTTTATCAGGTTTGTGCGGTTATTACGCTCTTAATATGAAAAAGTGCAGGAATTTAATTTTAGCAGCTTTGCTGCTCGTTCTTTTTTCTTGTCAGAATAATACGGTATCAGTTCAGCAGTCTTTTACCAGTGGTAAGGAGCAGATCTTAGTTGATGAATCTTTTGCCCCGATCATTGAAGACCAGGAATATCTGTTTGAAAACACCTATCCTGACGCTAAGCTTGATCTGGTAGTGAAATCAGAAAACGAATTATTAAATTTGTTTTTTAGTGATAGTATCCAGGTTGCTGTTCTGTCCCGGCTTTTAACTCCCCGGGAAAGTAAGCACTTCGAGGATAAGAAGATAAAAATTCGTATTAATCGCTTTGCAGTTGATGGTATAGCACTTATTAGCAGGGAGCCTGCAAAAGACTCTACGGTTCTTGTGAGTGAAATTATCAGGGTTTTGAAAGGGGAAAGTTCGGCGCTTCAGAGCTTGGTTTTTGATAATGCAAATTCAAGTACAGTAAGATACTTTAAAGATCTTGCCGGCGTTAAAGAACTTCCGGTAAATGGAGTTTATGCCTTGAAATCCAATTCAGAGGTGATCAGGTATGTTCATGATAACCCCGGATCAATTGGAGTTATCGGTGTTAACTGGATGGTACAGCCTCCTGTAGATCTGGAAGCCATAGTTGGAGATTTGAAAATACTTGGAGTAAAGAATATTGAAGGGCAGCCTGGTTCGGATGCTTTTTATAAACCTACTCAAAATGACATTGCATTAGGATTATATCCATTAACCAGGTCATTATATATTATTAATTGCGAAGGTGGTGCTGGTTTGGGCACAGGTTTTGCATCATTCATTGCAGGAGAACGCGGACAAAGGGTTGTACTAAAATCGGGACTATTACCCGATAGCATTCCTTCCCGTGAAATAAATATTGTAAATTAAATTAAAATTAGAAGATGATGAACAAGGCAGTAAAGATAACCTTGGGGTTGATATTAGTTGGTTCAGCAGTTTTTGCTCAGAGTTTAGCTGACGCCCGTAAGGCAATTGATGCGGAGCAGTATCAAAAAGGAAAGGCTATTTTAAACACCTTAACCAGTTCTCAGCCAACGAATGCTGAAAACTTTTTCTTTTTAGGTAACTTATACCTGACCACAAGTCCGATTTATATCCGACCTGATTATATTGATTCAGCCAGAACCGCATTCAATAAAGGAATCTCGGCAAATGCTGAGTATCCTTTAAATTATGTGGGTTTGGGTGCTATTGATCTTGCAAAAAAATCAAGCCCTAAAGCTAATTTTGACAAGGCGCTCTCTTTGACCAAGAAGAAGGACCATACCACAGACCTGTACATCGGCCGCGCATATGTAAATGCTCCAAGCCCAATGATCACCGAAGGCTTGGTACATCTGGAAAAAGCTAAAGTCTTAAATGAGAAAGATGCGCAGCTTTACCTTGTATTGGGTGACGCTTATCGTTCAAAGCAAATGAACAGCGAAGCTTTTAGTGCCTACAGAAGTGCATTTGAACTGGATAAGACTTTTTTACGATCTAAAGTTGAGTTAGGAAAGATCAATAAGTTATCTAAAGCTTATCCGGAGTCTTCTGCTGAGTTTAACAGTGTGATTGCACTGGATGCTAATTATGGACCGGCTTATCGCGAATTGGCAGAAACATATTATTTATGGGCTAATTCTGAAAATAAGGGTTATGCCGAGCGTATTAAGCAGGCACTTACCTACTATGAGAAATACATGGATCTAACTGACAGATCTCTTGATTCCCGTTTACGTCATGCTGATTTTCTTTTCCTTACCAAAGATTTCAAGGCGCTTGAGGCCGAAGCCAATGAAATGGCTAAACTGGATAAGGTAAACCCGAGGGTTTTACGTTACCTGGCATATTCTGCTTTTGAAAATGGCAATTTTGCAGCCAGCTCTCAGGCATTAAAAGATTTCATATCTAAAGTTGAGCCAAGCCGTATTATATCTAAGGATTATCTTTATTTAGGCAGAGCCCAGATGAAAGATACCACGATGATGTCCGAAGCCATTGCCAATATAACAAAAGCTGTTGATATGGATTCAACAAACGCTGCTGTGATGAGCGAGATTGGACAGGCATTGTTTAAAGCCAAGAAATACGCGGATGCAGCGAAAGCATACGAGATATCCATTAAAAATCCTGAACGTGCGCTTCTTGATTATTATTATTTAGGTTCATCATACTATTTTAATTATGGGGCATTAAAATCTGCTAATATGAATCCGGAGAAGGATCTTTTAGTAAAAGCAGATTCTGCTTTCAGCTATCTGGTTCAGCGCTCACCAACTACACAGATTGGATGGCAGTACAGAGGCCGGATCAATCGTTTGATGGATGATGAAAACGATAGTCAGGGATTAGCGGTCCCATTTTATGAGAAATTTGTAACACTGGTTACTGTAGATAAACCTGAACTTGCCGCAAAGAGTACAGCTGGTCTTATTGAGGCTTATAATTACCTGGGATCAGTTGCTGCTAGAAAGGACGGAGACAATGTGAAGGCTAAGGAATACTTTGATAAAGTACTTGCACTTGATCCGGCGAACGTCACGGCTACGCAGGCTGTGAAAGCAATAGAAGGAAGTAAGTAATTTTTTTAATATTATTGCTAAAGAGAAGTCCCTGAACATTGTTTAGGGACTTCTTTTTTTTATATTTGCGCAGCAAAAAATAACAATGGAAGCACAAAGTACAGCCGTAAATTATCTGCCTATAATATTTCAGTTGTTTGTTGCCCTTGGATTTGTAATCCTGACAATGACAATTACCCACTTAGCCGGGCCAAAACGTAAAACAATTGATAAATTAGTTGCCTTTGAGTCTGGAATTAAGTCGATTGGTAATGCCCGCCAACCCTTTTCCATCAAGTACTTTTTAGTGGCTATACTATTTGTTCTTTTTGATATTGAGGTTATTTTCATGTATCCGTGGGCTGTTAATTTCAGGGATTTCGGAGTTAACGGTCTGATAGAAATGTTCGTATTTATGGGGACACTTCTGCTGGGCTTTATTTATATAATAAAGAAAAAGGCACTGGATTGGGAATAGCATTTAGACTGTTTCTAAATAATGGTTTAAACAATTGAAAACATTAAATTTCTTAAATTTGGGCTCATTTTAGACTTGTCTGAATTGGGCTTTTTCTTTTGAAGAATTATGAGTGAAGTAAAATTAGTAGAAGCGCCTCCGGGTCTTGAAGGATCGGGTTTTTTTGCTACATCCATGGATAAGGTAGTTGGATTGGCCAGATCACACTCATTGTGGCCATTGCCCTTTGCCACCTCATGCTGTGGCATTGAATTTATGGCTACTATGGGATCGCACTACGATTTTGCCCGCTTTGGATCAGAAAGACCCAGCTTTTCCCCGCGTCAGGCAGATCTTTTGATGGTTATGGGGACAATAGCCAAGAAAATGGGACCTGTGTTAAAACAGGTTTATCTTCAGATGGCAGAACCGCGATGGGTTATTGCTGTAGGTGCATGTGCAAGCAGCGGCGGAATATTTGATACCTATTCTGTAATGCAGGGAATTGATGAGATCATTCCGGTTGACGTTTATGTTCCGGGATGCCCCCCAAGGCCAGAAGCTATAATTGACGGGTTTAACAAAATACAGGAACTGGTAAAGAATGAATCACTTCGCAGAAGAGATTCACCGGAATATAGAGAATTATTAGAAAGATACGGAATCCAGTAATGGGCAAACTCAATAATCAGCAAGTCATACAAAGTTTAACTTCAGTGTTTGGGGACAGGGTTTCTGTGCCTTCAGAACCCTATGGCTTATTAACATTTGAAACCTCTTCTGAAAATATCAGTGGGGTACTTCGTTTCCTGAAAGAGGATAAGGAGCTTAAATTTAATTATCTGACGGATATTACAGGAATTCACTTTCCGGAGCAGGAACTGTCAATAGGTGTAATTTATCATTTGCACAGCCTGTCGAATAACATTCGGGTAAGGATTAAGGTTTTTATTGATGGCAATGCCCCGCATATTCCCAGTGCTACAACGCTTTGGCAAGGCGCCAACTGGATGGAGCGTGAAACGTATGACTTTTTCGGAATTATATTCGATGGCCATCCGAACCTGGTAAGAGTTTTAAATGTTGATGATATGACGGTCTTCCCGATGCGAAGAGAGCATCCGCTCGAAGACCCGAATCGCGTTGATAAAAAGGATTATTTCTTCGGAAGATGACGAATCACCCTATATTCACAGATAACGACCCTCAGAAGGAAAGGTTCATATTAAACCTTGGTCCTACGCATCCGGCCACGCATGGAGTTTTTCAGAATGTTCTGGAAATGGATGGAGAACGGATAGTAAGCGGCGTTTCGACCATTGGTTATATTCATCGTGCATTTGAGAAAATTGCCGAGCACCGCCCATTTTATCAGATCACCCCACTTACCGACCGCTTAAATTATTGTTCCTCACCCATCAATAATATGGGATGGCACATGACGGTAGAAAAATTACTTGGTATTGAAACTCCCAAGCGGGTTGATTACCTGAGAGTGATCGTAATGGAGCTTGCTCGTATTTCAGACCACTTAATATGTAATGGTATTTTAGGTGTTGATACCGGAGCATTTTCAGGCTTCCTTTATCTGATGGAAGAGAGGGAGCATATCTATGAAATATACGAAGAGATTTGCGGAGCCCGCCTGACCACTAATATTGGCCGGATCGGTGGGTTTGAACGTGATTTCAATGATATTGCCTTCGCCAGGATCAAAAAGTTCCTTGTTAAATTCCCTCCGATTTTAAAGGAATTTGAAACTTTATTTAACCGGAACAGAATCTTTATTGAGCGTACTTCGGGCGTTGCACCGGTTGATCCTGAAACCGCATTGAATTATAGCTGGAGCGGTCCTATTTTAAGGGCGACTGGTGTTGACTATGATGTCAGGGTGAATGAACCTTATTCATCTTATCAGGATTTTGATTTTGAGATTCCAGTAGGTACAAGCGGCGATGTTTATGATCGTTATATTGTACGTAATGAGGAAATGTGGCAGAGTTTAAGAATTATTGAGCAGGCACTGCAAAAGATTGAAAAAGAGCCAAAGGGTATATTCCATGCGGATGTACCGGAATTTTATCTTCCTCCAAAGGAGCAGGTTTATAATAATATGGAAGCTTTGATCTACCATTTCAAAATTGTTATGGGTGAGATTGATACTCCTAAAACTGAGGTATATCATGCAGTGGAAGGTGGAAATGGTGAATTAGGTTTTTATCTTGTAAATGACGGAGGACGTTCTCCTTACCGTCTGCACTTCAGAAGGCCTAGTTTTATAAACTACCAGATGTATGCACCAATGAGTGCCGGAATGTTATTATCCGATGCCATTATCAATATGAGTAGCTTGAACGTAATAGCAGGAGAATTAGATGCTTAGTGTAACTGAACATAAGGAAATTGAATTTTCATCAGACCTGATTAAGAAGTTTGATGAGATTGTAACCCGTTATCCTGAAGGAAAACAAAAATCAGCATTGTTGCCGGTACTTCATCTTGTGCAGGCTGAAAATGGCTGGCTTAGTCCGGAGGCAATGGATAAAGTAGCTGCCTACCTTCAGATAAAACCAATCGAGGTTTATGAAGTAGCCACCTTCTATACCATGTTTTTTCTTCGTCCTCAGGGCAAATATGTTCTTGAGGTATGCCGTACGGGGCCCTGCTGCCTGGTTGGTGCCGAAAAGATCATGACTCATATTGAAAAGACCCTGGGTGTAAAAGAAGGAGAAGTTACAGCTGATGGAAAATTCAGCTGGAGAGGGGTGGAATGTTTGGCAGCCTGTGGTATGGCTCCGGTTTTACAGATTGGCCCTGAATACACTTTTTATGAGAATTTAACAGAAGAGAGTGTGGATAAATTGATTGAAAGTTTAAAGAATAAGGTATGAGAAAACAGATGGGAGACAGCAGTGTGAAACTTAGCTCACTCTATTCCCGTATCTGATAGCTCACATCTCACATCAAAATAGGAATGGCTCGCAAGTTATTATTAGAGAATATTAATGTACCAGGAATTCATGCTTTCGATGTTTATCGTCAGAATGGGGGATACCGTTCGGTAGAAAAAGCTTTAAAGACCATGTCACCTGATGCTGTGGTTGAAGAAGTGAAAACATCCGGACTTCGCGGGCGCGGGGGTGCCGGTTTCCCTACAGGTATGAAGTGGAGCTTTTTGGCTAAACCTGAAGGCCGCGAACGCTATCTGGTTTGTAATGCTGATGAATCTGAACCGGGAACATTCAAAGACCGTTATCTGATGACTCATATCCCTCATCTTCTGATCGAGGGAATGATCGTTGCGAGCTTCGCCTTAGGTGCAAAAACATCCTATATCTATGTGCGTGGTGAGATGATGCCACAGATCAGAATTCTGGAGCGTGCAATTGCTGAAGCAAAGAATGCCGGTTTTCTGGGAAAAAATATATTGGGTTCGGGTTATAATCTTGAATTATATGTTCATCCGGGTGGCGGAGCATATATTTGTGGTGAAGAAACTGCGCTGATTGAATCACTGGAAGGTAAACGTGGAAATCCGCGTATCAAACCTCCATTCCCTGCAATCTCAGGAGTATGGGCCTGCCCAACTGTTGTGAATAATGTGGAAACCATTGCAGCTGTTGTACCAATTATCAATGAGAGCGGCGAAGAGTACGCTAAGATCGGTAATGGCAGAAGCACCGGGACTAAATTGATATCAGCCTCAGGCAACCTGAAAAAGCCAGGTGTTTATGAAATTGAATTGGGTGTACCTGTTGAAGAGTTTATTTACTCGGATGAATATTGTGGAGGTATAGCCAATGGGAAAAGATTGAAAGCAGTAGTGGCAGGAGGTTCTTCAGTGCCCGTTCTGCCTGCAAACCTGATCCTGAATACAATTAATGGTCAGCCCCGTCTGATGAGTTACGAATCACTTTCTGACGGAGGTTTCCAAACTGGAACAATGCTCGGCTCGGGAGGTTTTATAGCCTTTGATGAAGACCAGTGTATCGTAAGAAATACCTGGAATTTCTCTCGCTTTTACCATCATGAGAGCTGTGGACAGTGTTCTCCATGCCGTGAAGGTACCGGATGGATGGAGAAAGTACTTCACCGCCTGGAATATGGCCATGGAAAAATGAGTGATATCGACCTTCTGGTAGACGTGTCGAAAAAAATTGAAGGAAATACAATTTGTCCGCTGGGGGATGCTGCTGCCTGGCCTGTTGCCAGTGCGATCCGCCATTTCCGTGATGAATTTGAATGGCATGTAAACTATCCAAAGGAGGCCATGGAGCGGAATTATGGATTGGCAAAATATGCAGATCCGCTGCCAAAGTTGGAGGAAGTGAGTTGAAATTAATTAGATTGTCATCCTGATCCGCCCTTAGCGGAGAAGGATCTTATCGCAATTGATGAAGATCCTTCATATGCATTCAGGATGACAAATAAAAAGAATATAATCTTTAACAATGAGCGAAAAAGTTAAAGTAACAATAGATGGGATAACGGTTGAAGTAGAGCCGGGTACAAGTATTCTCAATGCTGCGCGTCAGATAGGGGGAGATATTGTACCGCCTGCTATGTGCTATTATTCAAAACTGGAAGGAAGTGGAGGTAAATGCCGTACCTGTTTGGTTAAAGTGAGTAAGGGATCTGAAAAAGACCCGCGCCCGATGCCTAAACTGGTTGCATCCTGCCGTACAGGTGTAATGGATGGAATGGAAGTACAAAACATTACTTCCCCCGAAGTGATTGAAGCAAGAAAAGGTGTAGTTGAGATCTTACTGATCAATCACCCGCTGGATTGCCCGGTGTGCGACCAGGCAGGTGAATGCCATCTGCAGGATCTTTCCTTTGAGCATGGCGTAGCTGATACCAGATACGAATTTGACCGCCGCACTTTTGAAAGAATTGATATTGGCGATAAGATTCAGTTGCATATGACCCGCTGTATTTTATGTTACAGATGTGTTTACGTTGCGAATCAGATTACGGATAACCGCGTGCATGGAATATTGGGACGCGGTGATGCTTCAGAGATATCTACTTACATCGAAAAAGCGATTGATAACGATTTCTCAGGTAATGTGATTGATGTTTGTCCGGTTGGAGCCTTAACTGATAAAACATTCCGTTTCAAGAATCGGGTTTGGTTTACAAAACCTGTAGATGCCCATCGCGATTGCCCTGCCTGTAAAGGAAAGGTAACCCTTTGGTATAAAGGAGATGAGGTTTTAAGAGTTACCGGCCGTAAAGATCAGTTTGGTGAGGTAGAAGATTTTATCTGTAATACCTGTCGTTTCGGGACTAAAAGCACCAGCGACTGGGTTATTGAAGGGCCGCGTCATATTTCGCAAACTTCAGTAATATCAGCTAATCATTACGAAATGGCTCAGCTACCTGTGATAAAAGAAAATCAGGTGTTGATAGAAGCCAATAAAATTGAATTTGACAGAGTTACTAAAGTCTGATGGAACTAGCATTTATAATCGAAAAATTCGTTTTAGTTACGGTCATATTTTTGATCAGTCTGACTGTTGCGGCTTATTCAACCCTCGCAGAAAGAAAAATTGCCGGTTACCTGCAGGATAGGGTCGGCCCTAACAGAGCCGGACCAGGGGGTATGTTTCAGCCGCTTGCCGATGGATTGAAGATGTTTTTCAAGGAAGAGATTATCCCTACTGAATCAAGTAAGGCACTTTTTATACTCGGGCCATCATTGGCTTTACTTACTTCCTTAATTGGCAGCGCAGTGATTCCCTGGGGTGGAAACATCCTGATAGCCGACCGTCTGGTTAGTTTGCAGATAACTGATATCAATGTGGGAATACTCTATATTTTCGGAGTAGTTTCTCTGGGTGTTTATGGTATTATGATCGGCGGATGGGCCTCAAATAATAAATTCTCTCTGATGGGTGCTGTCAGAGCTGCTTCGCAAAGTATCAGCTATGAAATCCCTATGGGTTTGTCGATCATTGCCTTACTGATGGCTACCAATACTTTGAGTATGAAGGAGATAGCTGAACAGCAGCATGGCATTAACTGGAATGTTTTCTATCAGCCGCTGGGATTCATTATTTTTCTGGTTTGTTCGTTTGCTGAGACCAACCGTACTCCATTTGATCTGCCTGAATGCGAAACTGAGCTTATTGGTGGTTATCATACTGAATATTCCGGGTTTAAGATGGGAGCATTCATGTTCGCTGAATACTTGAATATGTTCCTGGCTTCAGCAGTAATGTCAACAATTTACTTTGGTGGTTATAACTATCCGGGAATGGATTGGGTGAACGAAATGACCGGTCCATTGTTTGCCCCTTTAATCGGAATGGCAGTGCTGTTGCTTAAGATTTTTGCTTTCATCTTCTTTTTCATGTGGGTAAGGTGGACGGTTCCGCGTTTCAGATATGACCAGCTGATGAATCTTGGATGGAAAATATTAATTCCTCTGGCAATTGCTAACATCGTAATTACCGGAATTGTAATTACAATTCTTGACAAACTATAATCGGTCTGCGTTTTAAAAGAGAAAGACTGATTTATTATAATTAAAAACCCCTTTTAGGAGGATTAAGGGTCTATGGAACCATTAAGTAACAGGAAAAAAGTTTTAGAACAGAAACCAATGAATTTCTGGGAGCGTTTATATCTCCCGGCAATTTTTCAGGGGATGGGAATAACTTTCAGACATATGTTCAAAAAGAAGGAGACAATATTTTATCCTGAAGTTGAGCGCGAATTTTCTGAAAACTGGAGAGGGATGCATTCTCTTAAAAGGGATGAGCAGGGACGTGAACGTTGTACTGCATGCGGACTTTGTGCACTTTCCTGTCCTGCAGAGGCGATCACAATGATTGCTGCTGAGCGTCAGAAAGGTGAAGAGCAATTGTATCGGGAGGAGAAGTATGCCGCGGTATACGAGATCAATATGCTGCGTTGTATTTTCTGCGGACTTTGTGAAGAGGCTTGTCCGAAAGAGGCTATTTATCTGGATGGTCCGATCGTTCCGGCAGATTACCTGAGAAAGGATTTTATCTATGGTAAGGACAAACTGGTTGAAGATCCCATGAAGGATCGGTAGAATGTCTGTGCTTATAAATTTATAATTGGGATAGCCGGATCCCGTAAATATTTCGGCAGAAATTATACCTTTGCGCCTAATCGGAGTGAAGATTAAAATACCTTATAAATGAGTATATCTCTTTTTTATTTTGTTGCTTTCTTATCCATATTCTTCGCCCTTTTGGTAATTTTTTCGAAGAATCCGGTACATAGTGTGCTGTATCTTATTATTACATTTTTCACATTCACCATTCATTATATTTTATTGAATGCTCAGTTCCTGGCAATAGTGAACTTCATTGTGTACATGGGTGCGATTATGGTATTGTTCCTGTTTGTGCTCATGCTTCTCAATTTGAATGAGGGTTCGCCGGTTTCTAAGTCCAATCTTCTGAAAATGGTTGGTGTAATTGCCGGAATGTGTTTGGTCGTAACACTGGTAGGTTCAGCAAGGGCATTAAATACTTCAGATCCGCTGGTTCTTCAAACTCAGGATCTGGGCCTTGTTAAGAATCTGGGTAAAGTATTGTTCAGCAAGTTCCTTTTACCTTTTGAGGTATCATCAATCTTATTACTTTCGGCCATGGTTGGAGCAGTTCTATTAGCTAAAAAAGATATAAAACAGGGATAGATCATGGAAAATGTAACTCAGGCAATTCAAGGTGTTCCTTTAAATCATTATATCCTGTTAAGCTCGGTCATCTTTGCGATCGGGGTAATTGGAGTTTTGATCCGCAGAAATGCGATCGTTATTTTCATGTCTGTTGAATTGATGCTTAATGCGGTAAACCTTTTACTTACAGCATTTTCTGTTCATCATAATGATCCGTCAGGTCAGGTTTTTGTGTTTTTTGTAATGGCATTGGCAGCTGCTGAGGTGGCAGTGGGTCTGGCAATTATTGTGATGGTTTACCGGAACAACAGCTCAACGGATGTTAATATATTGAATAAACTTAAATGGTGATCCTTCGCTGACGCTCAGCCCGCCTGACGGCAGGCAGGAATGACAGGGTGTACAATATGATAATTAGAATACAAGAATGATAAATTTAGTCTGGTTAGTTCCATTATTTCCACTTTTAGGTTTCCTCATCAACGGGTTAGGTCGTAATACCCTGTCTAAAGCTGTTGTTGGTTTTGTAGGCTGCCTGACTGTTCTGGCATCTTTTGCTGTCAGTCTTGGGATATTCTTTGAACTGAATTCGGCAGAATCAAAATCCTTCATTATTCCGCTTTTCGACTGGATCAGTGCAGGCACTGTTACGGTTCCTTTTTCTTTTCTGGTAGATCCCTTAAGTGCATTAATGCTGCTGATCGTTACCGGAATAGGGTTTCTGATTCATGTATATTCAACCGGTTATATGCACCATGATGCAGGTTTTGCAAAGTTCTTTTCTTACCTGAATCTGTTCATATTCTTCATGTTGCTTCTGGTGCTTGGCTCCAACTATGTCATCATGTTTATCGGTTGGGAGGGTGTTGGTTTATGTTCTTATCTGCTCATTGGTTTTTGGTTTACCAATTCAGCTTATGCCAGTGCCGCTAAAAAGGCATTCATTATGAACCGCATCGGAGATCTTGGATTTCTGATCGCTGTTTTCCTGATTTTCACAACCTTCAATAGTGTAGAATTTGCAACTGTTTTTCCTCAGGCAGCCGGTATGGTTTCAGGTGATTCTGTACTGGTTCTGATTACTGCTTTATTATTTGTGGGCGCTATCGGAAAATCAGCACAAATTCCTCTGTTTACCTGGTTACCTGATGCGATGGCAGGACCTACACCGGTTTCAGCCCTGATTCACGCTGCAACCATGGTAACAGCAGGTATCTATATGATTGCCCGCTCCAATATATTATTTGCCCTGGCTCCTCAAACACTTGGCCTGGTATCCATTATCGGACTTGCTACTTTATTCCTGGCTGCAGCAATTGCAGTAACCCAGACTGATATCAAAAAAGTTCTTGCCTATTCAACTGTTTCGCAGTTGGGCTATATGTTCCTTGGACTAGGGGTAGGCGCTTATACAGGAGCATTTTTCCATGTGATCACCCATGCATTCTTTAAAGCTTTGTTATTCCTTGGTGCAGGTTCTGTAATCCATGCGATGAGCAATGAACAGGATATGCGTAACATGGGCGGACTAAAGAAAAAATTACCGCTTACCTTCATGACGATGATGATCGGTACAATAGCAATTTCCGGTTTACCTCCCTTTTCAGGATTCTTTTCGAAGGATGAGATATTGGCACACGTGTATGAGCATAACAAAATATTCTGGATAATTGCTGTGGTCGGAGCGATGTTTACCGCATTTTATATGTTCCGCATGATGTATCTGACATTCAACGGCACTTTCCGCGGCACCTCTGAGCAGGAACATCATTTACATGAGTCGCCTCCTTCAATGACAGTTCCTCTTATCATTCTGGCAGTTCTATCTGCCTTGGGTGGATTGATCGGTATTCCTGAAGTATTTGGAGGTGGTCACTGGCTGGCTGGATTCCTTGCTCCGGTTTTTGAAGCCTCTGCTGCTAAGTCGGCGCATCTGACGCTGGACCATACTACTGAGTATATCCTGATGGCAGTTTCTGTTGGAGGCGCAATCTTTGCGATGTTGTTTGCCTACAATCGTTACGTGAAACAGTCACATATTCCTGCCGATGAAATAAGTGTACGCAGCGGGCTGGCCAGACTTTCCTATAACAAGTTTTATATAGATGAACTTTATCATAAGCTGATCATTCGTCCACTTGATAATTTGTCTGTATTCTTCTACAGAATTGTAGATAAGGCGGGTATTGATGGTATTGTGAATGGTTTTGGAAAAGGAGCTGTTGAAGCCAGTAAA
>JBAZCD010000012.1:0-16569 GCA_041671205.1 Pedobacter sp. | reverse complement strand
CACCGATATCCATCCATGTAATCAATATCCAGATAGATTGCATCGCAGGGGATCCTGCGCTCACGGAAATTGCGGGCAATATCTTTCACCTTTTTCTCAGGATAATAGCTCCAGCGACATTGATGAGAACCCAGAGTCCATTTTGCCGGCATCTGATGAGTTCCAGTCAGGCTGTGATAGCGTTTCACCACATCCATCATATGCGGACCATGAATATAATAATATTGCATTTCGCCACCATCTGCCCAGAAACTAACTTTATCCTTATCCTGGTGTGCAAAATCAAAATGGCTTTTAAAGGTATTGTCAAGGAATATCCCATAGCTAACACCCTGATTAACACCCATATAAAAGGGAATAGTTCTGTAAAGCGGATCCTGACCTTTCCCGAATGAATAGGCGTCAGTATTCCAGTTTAAGTAACGGTTTCCACGAAGATTAAAATCACTTGATTTATCACCCAATCCGAAAAAACTTTCTTCCTCATTACATTTTTTTGTGGCATAAACATAATACCCCCCAAAATCAACATTTTCTTCCCAGTGCATGCCACTCAGATCCTGATTGATCAGGCGCCCTTGAAGATCCTCAAATGAGATAAAAAAATTATCCTTATTGATTACACAGGCAACTGTATTGGTTTGAACACGATAACAGTGATCATCTTCATGACAAGAGAAAACGGTAATTATCTGCTCGGTATGACTCAGCGCATAGGAGAACTCTTCTAAAAATACACCCTGAGGAGCAAGCCGAACCCTTATAATTTCATTACTGACTACCCGAACCTCTACCTGCGCATTCCCGTCAGAAAAGAAAAAGCTGTTTCCTTCCTGCTTGTATTCTTTAACTGCTGCCAGATACTTTTTAACTATAGGCTCAAGCCCCACAACCGGATTATTTACGTGCTGCATATCATCTTCCGGATCATTGATATCCAGTGCCGTAGATAAGAGATCCTTACTTACTTCCATATTCTTATTCGTTGATATTAAAATTATACCGGTATTTCAGGGGAAATTAACAAAGAAACCGGCGGTAAAAACATTGCATTACTTCATACAGATATGCTGCAGCAAATTAATTTAAGTCACATAGTTAGAAATAAAATTCGAATTCTGCCATACGATATGAACAAATAAGTCCCGCTCCGGTAATTGGAGCAGGACTTTTAAATTGGCTAGTTTAAAAAATTCAGACTGGCATCCCACAGGATGTTTCAGTTAAATTCAAATTTTACTGGTTAAAAGTAAATCCTATATAATACATCCCGCCCATTTCAGGATTTCCGTAAGAAGTTACATAATATTTATTGAAGATATCTGATCCCCCGATCTTGATCATCCCCTTAACTGAAGGTACTTTCAGGTTCACCTGTGCATCTACGGTTCCGAAAGATGGAACAGCTCCTGAGGCAAATGATGAAGCCCAGTAGAAAGAATCCTGCCAGCGGTAAGAAACGTTCATACCAACATTCTTAGCAAGATTACGGTTACTGATGCCAAGGTTATAACGAACTTTAGGAGTATTAAAGTCGTTCACATAAGTACTTGGAATATCTCCGATCTGGTTATATGATAAGTTTCCACTCAGATTGTAATTACCAATTAAATAATCCATTCCAACTGCTGCACCATAGGATGAAACATCGCCGGCTGCATTAACAGGAACACCAAATTTGGTAAATGAAGTTCCATTTTGCTGGAAAACCTCAATTGCAGTGACAAAATTCTTATATGAATTATAGTATCCGTAGGCATCGATCAGCACATTGCTTCCAAGCAATCCCTTATATCCAAGTTCGTACGCTTTAACACTTTCAGATTTTACACCATTCGGGTCAAAAGAATAGGTCTGTAATAAGGCAGGATTTGGAGCACCTGCAGATGCAGATGCAAGAAAGTTCCTGTAGCTGACATCCGTAAATGGTTTGTTGGTATATAAATTATATTTCTGAACCATCTCAGGCAAACCGCCAATTAAACGGGTTGATCCGCCACCAACAGAAAGGTCGATATATTGGTTTTGTGTGGTTGGATTGCGGTAGCCCGTTTGGTATGACAATCTGATATTATTATTTGGTGCTACTGTATAAACACCGGTAATTCTTGGTGTAAACCGGCCCTCAAAATTCATGTTTTTATCATAACGGCCAGAAACAGCAAGTTTGAATGCTTCCCCGAGTTTTTTACCCATTTGAATAAATCCGCCATACTCATCAATATCGATCTTCCGGTTAAGGTCATCAAAGACTGTTCCTGAAGAATTCAGGTCATACCTTCTGAATGAAGCACCAACCTGCAGCTCAACCACACCTTTTAAAGCATTTGTGAAATTATACATACCCTCATAATGCCAGAGGTTGGTCTTATCATCAAATTTAGCTCCCAGACCAGAACTGATCGTTGTATTCACGATCTTTTCTTTAGCTGCAGCAAACTGAGCAGAACCCGGTTCAAATCTTCCCTGGTCTGCAACTGAACGTGCCATCGCATGAGCCTGAGCATCAGGCAATCCGGCAGAACGCGCACCCACATAATTACCAATATATTGTGGAAACCACGTTGTACTGGCTTTTGATGTCTCATTGATATAACTTCCAAGGATTGAAGAAATATAGGAATCTCCGGAACGCTCCTGAGTAGTATAACCACGCAGCAAAAAGTCCTGTCCTTTTAACTCCAGTTTATATTGTCCGATACTGAAATTGCGCAGTGAATAACGATCTGAACCGGTATAAACTGATGTACCTGAACCCCAGTTAGCCTGTACAATTGCTTCAACCGTATTACTCAGCTTATAGTGCAAAGAGGTTGATGTTTTTATTGATTTGGTATTATAATCAACCAGATTCAGTTCATTATAACCGGTACGGGAAACGGCCTGGTCAGGAATGAGACCTGCCCGTAAACCGAAATTGAAAGGAAGAACATTTTGAATTGTAGGTCTCAATGCCGCAGGGAAAGCGCTCAGGAATCCACCAATTTGAGCCGGAGTTGCAGTAACAGGCAGTGAGGCATTGATCATTCCGATTATATTCGGAATTGCACCACCGGTAGCTGCTGCTACACCGGCATTGGTTGCCGACTGAACAGAGTTTGCGATGATTCTCATATTCTGACTCACTTCATCACCATAACTGTTTATACCATCGTAATTCGGATCAGAGCTTCTGTCACCTGCTTTAAAAGTTCTTGCAGTACGGTCAAAATTAGAATAATTTCCTGCCTGCCAGTCCTCAGCCTGTAAGAACGAAAGAGTACTTTTAAATGCAAACTTATTCCATGCCTTGGCAACTCTTACTGCTGCATCCCGGAATGGCTGATTGCCCATCATCGGATCATTGACATGGTTAATTCCTGATTTTAATGAAAAGCTAACACCCTGTGAAGTGTAAGGGTCTTTAGAGGTCATCAGCATTGTACCGTTAATACCACCAGCTCCGTACAAAGCTGATGAAGCACCCGGAAGCAGCTCCACATTATCGAGATCCAGTTCAGAAATTCCAATGATATTACCTACGGCAAAATTCAAACCGGGAGCCTGATTATCCATACCATCGATATACTGATTGAAACGGGTATTTCCATTGGCATTAAAGCCCCTGGTATTAATCGATTTAAAGGTTAAACTTTGTGCACTCATTTCAACACCCTTCATGTTATTAAGAGCCTCATAAAAAGTTGTTGAAGCAGTTTCGCGGATTGCATTCTGCCCGAAACGCTCAATTGAAACGGGTGACTCCAGAATTCGTTCAGGTGTACGGGAAGCAGCAATAACCACTTCCTGACCAAGAATCGACTGAGATTCCATTGAGATCATCAAATCGGATACAGAACCGGTTATTTCCTGTTCAATGGTCTTATAACCAATATAAGTGATTACCAGAGTAAAGGGCGTACTTTGCGAAGTGTTCAGACTAAATTTACCATCGGAAGTAGTTGAGGTACCCACTGCCTTTCCTTTTATGGCGACAGTAACGCCGGGTAAAGTTTCATTTGTTTGTTTGTCTGTAACAGTTCCCGAAACTATGGTATTTTGAGCACAAACCATCTGGACGGTTATGGTCAGCAGCACTACAAAGCAGGCTAAACGAGTAAAAATTCTGTTCATAATTCTCAGATTTATAATTGGTTGTTTTGCTTTTAATAAATAAAAATACTGCAATATTTTAATTCAAACAAAGGAATTTGGCATTTATTTATGCTTGCATAGTAAATTTATAGCCTCATATGCTCAAAATTGAATAAATCACGGTTTTGCCCCTGGCTCAGGAGTAAACATTATTTTGATTTAACTATTAATTTTTAACATATTTAGTCTTTATAAATTTCTCATGAAAATAGTTAAAGCTGCTATTTCAGGCCTTTTTGCATTTGTGCTGGTCTTCGTATTAAACACAAAATTTGGCGACATCCCTCCCCTTGCAAGATTTCTGGACCCTTTCCGGGGTTTCTGGGCTAATGCAGAAGCTAAAGAACAGAATCCTGCCAAAGAATTGAACATAGAAGGCTTAAAGGGGGCTGTCGAAATTCAGTTCGATGATCAGATGATCCCCCATATTTTTGCAGAAAATAACCACGACCTGTACTTTGCCCAGGGATACATCACTGCTAAAGACAGGTTATGGCAAATGGATTTTCAGACCCGTTTCGCATCCGGGCGACTTTCGGAAGTTGTAGGGCCTAAAGCGATTGAGCTTGATCGTTACCAGCGCAGAATGGGAATGACCTATGGAGCAGAGAACATGGTTGAAGCAATGCTTAAGGATCCTGAGATCAGGGAAACCATGGATGCTTATACGGCCGGTGTCAATGCCTATATCCACTCCTTAAAAGCCGGAGATTACCCACTGGAATTTAAACTTCTTAACTATGCTCCGGAGGATTGGAAACCTCTGAATTCCGCACTTCTGCTGAAACTCATGTCGGCTACTCTCGCCGGAGGTTCAAATGAATTCTACATGAACAATATTCTGCAGAAATATGGTCCGAAAATCACAAAAAATCTGTTCCCGGACTATCCGTTTCGTGAGGATCCGATCATCCCGGAAGGAACAAAATGGGATTTTGATCCGGTCAATATTCCACAGCCTCCTGCAATAAACGGCAACACTAAAACCGCCTATAACATCAAGACCAAAGAACTGGAAGAAGGAATAGGCAGCAACAACTGGGCACTTTCAGGTGCAAAAACGAAAAGCGGATATCCCCTGCTTTCCAATGATCCGCATCTTGACCTCACATTACCCGCCATCTGGTACCAGATTCAGCTTGTATCATCTGACATGAATGCCTGTGGTGTTTCTATTCCGGGTTCACCAGGGATTATCATTGGTTTTAACAAAGATGTGGCCTGGGGAGTAACCAATGTAGGTGCCGATGTTCTGGACTGGTACAATATCAAATTTAAAGATAGTTCCAAAAAGGAATACTGGTATGATAACAAATGGAACCCTGTCAAACTCAGGATTGAGAATATCAGGATCAGTAACGGGGAAACCCTGACAGATACGGTTTTATACACCCATCACGGTCCGGTTGTATATACCAGTAACCAAAGGCCCGATAAATTTTCGAAGATCAATAACATTCCAACCGGTCATGCTTTGCGCTGGACGGCCCATATTAGTTCAAATGATATCCGCACATTCACTATGCTCAACAGAGCTAAGAATTATGCTGATTATCGGAAAGCGATCAGCTACTTTTCAGCTCCGGCACAAAATTTCATTTTCGCGAGTGCCGAAAACGATATAGCCATCACTCCTAACGGGTACTTCCCTTTAAAATGGAAAGACCAGGGAAAATTCCTGCTGGATGGAACTGAGCCTGCAAACGACTGGAAAGGCAGAATTCCTGCCGAACAAAATCCGAGCATAAAGAATCCTGAACGAAATTTTGTAAGTTCTGCCAATCAGTTTCCCTCAGACCCGAGCTATCCATATTATATCAATTGGGAATATTCTGGATATGAGCGAGCCCACCGCATCAACAAGAGACTTTCCGTAATGACACAGGCCAATGTAGATAGTCTGCGAAATCTGCAGAATGATAATTACAGCATTCTTGCTGAAAATATTCTGTCAACACTTGTCGGATTGGTGGATTCTGATAAACTGAATGCAAGTGAAAGGGAGGGATTCAACATTGTGAGCAAATGGAATAAGTTTTTTGATGCAGACGAAATAGGTGCCAGCATTTTTGAATTATGGCATAAAAACCTGGCACTTCAGATCTGGCAGGATGATTTTGGTGATCCTAAAACACCAATGCGTTTCCCATCACGCGACAGGAATGTGCATCTGCTTCTCAATGAACCCGAGGCGGCCTGGTACGATAATGTGAATACTGCAAAAAAAGAAACCCGTACAGATGTTGTTAATGCAGCATTCAAATTTGCCATTGACAGTTTGCAAAGGAAATTTGGTCCGATAGACAGCGACTGGGCCTGGGGAAATCTGAAGAAAACACACATACCACACCTGGCTAAAGTTGCGGGATTCGGATCCAGGTTCTTATATAATGGGGGATCCAAAACCTCTGTCAATGCAACGAGCGAAAGCAACGGCCCTTCCTGGAGAATGATCGTTGCTCTTGGTGAAGATGTAAAAGCTTACGGTGTATTTCCCGGGGGTGAATCCGGGAATCCGGGAAGTCACTATTACGATGACATGATCAATACCTGGTCTGAAGGCAGACTAAATGAACTTGTTTACCTGAAAAATAAAGCTGAAAAATCAAAACGAATCATTGCATCCTGGAAATTGGATAAAAAATAAAACTAACTGAGATTATCAATTAAACTCATAAAACTACGCCCATGCTATTCCTCATTATCGCTATAGTTTCCCTGATCTTACAATTCTTCCTGCCATGGTGGATCATTGCACCGGTGGCTTTCGGAATTTCCATGTGGATTGGACGCTCCGGTAAACAGGCATTTGGATCGGCGTTCCTTGCTATATTCCTGTTATGGATTATTATGGGATTAATTCATACCCTTCCAAATGAAAACATACTGGCCAACCGGATCGGCACCATGTTAAAACTTCCGGAGACCTCGTTCAACTGGGTAATTGTACTTCTGGTCAGCGGGATTACCGGTGGACTGGCATCCGGATTTTCTGCGTTATCCGGTTTTTACTTCAGGGAAGCGATAAAGAAAAGTTGAGCATGGAGAATGAAGAAAAGTTCAATCCGGCTAACAACCAAGCAACCGGCAACTAAGGTTTAGAATGAGTAGAGGAATCATCCGGGCAATAAACAGTCCATACATTTCCTATCTTTGCATGTGCAAATGATAGACACTGAACGTATTTTTTCTGTTTCTGATTCCCGGGAATTCGAGAGGCTATCCCTTGAGATTTTCAATTACCAGGTTCAGAATTGTGAAATATACGCTCGATTTACTGCCAATCTCGGGATAAACACCAGTCAGGTAAAGGACCTGAACGAAATTCCTTTCCTCCCGATAGAATTCTTTAAAAGTCAGAAAATTATCTGTGGACAAGCTGAAGCCGATGAGGTATTCAGCAGTTCAGGAACAACCGGAATGACGCATAGCAAACATTTCGTGAGAGATATTGCTATATATACTGAAAGTTACCGGAAGGCATTTCAACTATTTTATGGAGATATCAGCAAATACGCTGTTCTGGCCTTGCTGCCTTCCTATCTTGAACGCGAAGGATCATCGCTGATCTATATGATTAATGATCTGATCGGCCTGAGCAAACATCCGGAAAGCGGGTATTTTCTTGATGATCATCAGCTGTTGCACAAAACTCTTGATGAACTAAATAAGTCTAAAACCCCAACGATCCTGATTGGTGTGACCTACGCCCTGCTGGATTTTGTTGAAAACCACTCCGTCGAATTTCCTGAACTTATCGTTATGGAAACAGGGGGAATGAAAGGAAAACGCCGTGAAATTCTGAGAACAGAACTCCATGAGATCTTGTGTGCAGGTTTTGGGGTCCCGATGATCCATTCAGAATATGGAATGACCGAACTCCTGTCGCAGGCATACTCCAAAGGATCAGGAATTTTTCGAACTCCGCCCTGGATGAAAGTCATGGTCAGGGATACCAACGACCCGCTTTCCTTACTTGGGGCTGAACAAAACGGCGGACTGAATATTATCGATCTGGCAAATATTCATTCCTGTTCATTCATCGCTACACAGGATCTTGGACGGCAATTTCAAGACGGCAGTTTTGAAGTGCTGGGCAGATTCGACCACAGCGATATCAGAGGATGTAATTTGCTTGTGCAATAATACTTCTCCGATGACTAACTGAAGCCAGATGGCGAGATAAGTCATCGAACAGGTTGTGGGTTATGGATCCCAAGTTATAGCTGCTTCATTTGAAATGAAGCAGCCATAGAAACTTATAACTTATTATTACCGCTTATCAAGCGCCAAGCATCCAGCCCTGACGGTATTCCCGTTTAACAAACTGGTTGGCCTCATCGAAATTGGTAATTCTCATGTTCGGACCATCCCAAAGGAATTTTTTATATCGTCCGGGATAAGTGAACCCATTACCAGCAGCGTTGGGCTTGCGGATATCAAAACCACGGATCGCCAGGTTACCCATTAAAAGGGTCTCTGTCAGCGGTCCTGCAATAGAAAAGTCAGAACTAACTTCCTGTTTTCCATATCCGGCAATTGCTGCATCAACCCATTGGGTATAGTGTCCGGCCTCTTGTCCCGAAACCCGTGGAAGTGTTGAAGGGACATTGATCTCAGCATTACGTGATGCAGGTAGTAGTCTTGGATTTTTACCATAGGTATCGCAAAGCATTTTGCCTTTTGTACCAATAAATAATACTCCGTTACCGCCATCACCAAATATCTCATCAGCTCCGAGTTCCTGCGGGCGGGCAGGCTGTATACCACCATCCATCCAATGCATTTTAACCTCTGCATTATTTTGTTTGGCAGAATTGAAGGTCATGATCACGTGGGAAGAAGGAGGACAGCTCTCAGGGAAATATCCCCGTTTAAATTGATCCACATATACACTTCCCACACTGCATTCTACGTCGGTAGGATATTTCAAGCCTAAAACCCGGAATGGTGCATCAACAAGGTGACAACCCATATCCCCTAATGCACCTGTACCATAATCCCACCATCCGCGCCAGTTAAACGGCACTAGTTTATCAATATAATCTGTCTGGGGCGCCGTACCAAGCCATAGATCCCAGTCGAGTTCTTTAGGAATATCACTCTTTGTTGCCGGCCACGCAATACCCTGCGGCCAAACAGGCCTGTCGGTCCAGCAGTACACAGTATGCACATCACCTATCAGTCCGGCATTATACCATTCCATGAGTTTACGTGAACCGTCACTGGATGCACCCTGATTTCCCATCTGAGTAACCACTTTATAACGTACAGCGGCTTCCGTCAAAATTCTGGCCTCATAAATATCATGAGTCAGTGGCTTCTGAACATATACATGCTTCTTTAACTGCATTGCTGCGAGGGTAATTATTGCATGATTATGGTCGGGGGTTGAAACCGAAACCGCATCGAAATGTTTTGATTCTTTATCAAACATCTCGCGCCAGTCTTTATAGTATTTTGCCTTAGGGAAATTTTTAACAGAACCGGCTGCCCTGCGGTCATCCACATCACATAAAAATCCGATTTCTGCCTTTCCTCCACTTGCAAAACCGGTAAGGTCGCTCGCGCCTTTACCACCGGCACCTACTCCTGCAACCACCAAACGATCGCTCGGTGCAATAAAACCCTTGCCACCTAAAACATGGCGGGGCACAATCATAAATCCTGCCGCAGCTAAAGCGGTAGTTTTTACGAAATCCCTTCTGGAACTACCAGACTTTTTTTCTTCCTTCATAAATATAGTTCAGATTATTAATGATCATTGTTTCTTTTAAGCCCAGGCACGGTCGCCCTTTTTATAAGGCAGGTTTCCATTATAACTTCCCGGTGTTTCAACATACTTCAGGGCCTTCGTTGCTCCAACTTCAGAGGTAAAAAAGCCTAGAAGGGTTAATTCCTTCATCATTCTGAAATAATGAGATGGATCTTCTGTTGACTTCTTTTCAGTGTAGGCTTTTTGTTCCATATCCAGTGCAGTAAGATATGAGGTACGTTCAGCCGGACTGCAGTCCATGAAGTTTTTTCCGGTCTTATCCTTACATCCTCTGTCCAGGCTTAGTATCCCGGCTCTAAAAATACCCTGATCAGCCTTGGTATAACAATCCTTAACCATCACATTCATAAATTCACCCACCTTAGCTTCCTTAGCTCCCGGCGTGTTGGTCTTAGGCAGTATAGTCTCGGCTATTTCATTAAGGAGGTCAGTGGTCGGCTTATCAAAAAAATCTGAGGTCTGCTGAGTACTGGAATTACATCCGTATTCAAGAAATATACCTGAACCGATGATAGTTCCGCCTAAAATCCAGCTAACTTTCTGTATTGCTTCTCTTCTGTTCATAATTTCCTGAATTAAATATTTCCCTTTTTCAATTCACTTACTGCATGATCAACTGCCCGTGCAGTTAATGCCATATAAGTCAGCGATGGATTCTGACATGCTGCCGAGGTCATTGCTGCACCGTCGGTAACATAGACATTAGGTGCATCCCAAACCTGGTTAAACTGATTAAGCACCGATGTTTTCGGATCACGACCCATGCGCGCAGTCCCCATCTCATGAATACCTTGTCCCAGGGCATATCCTGTATCAAATGTCTTCACATCTTTCAACCCGGCCATTTCAAGCATCTCCTTACCGTCTTCCATCATATCTTTCCTCATTTTCAGCTCATTATCTTTGATCTCAGCATCAATAGAAAGCACATTCAATCCCCATTTATCCTTTTTGGTTTTATCCAGGGTGATCTTATTCTCATGATAAGGCAGAGTTTCACCAAATGCAGTGATTCCCATGGTCCATCCTCCCGGTTCGCATAAGGCATCTTTAAAATCGGCACCTATATTCATTTCAGCAATGTTACGGCTCCAGCCTTCCCGGCTTGCTCCTCCCTGATATCCAAAGCCGCGAATATAATCGCGCTTATCATTTCCAATATTTCTAAAACGGGGAATATATATTCCGGTAGGACGCCGGCCAAAATAGTACTTATCATCAAAGCCTTCCATTCTTCCTGAGGCTCCCAATCGGAAATGGTGATCCATCAGATTATGGCCCAGTTCACCACTGCTGCTTCCCAGACCCCCATCCCAGACATCGGTTGCCGAATTCATCAGAATCCAGGTAGAATTTAAGGCAGAAGCATTCAGGAATATTACTTTAGCGTAGTATTCATAGGTTTTGTTTGTTTCTGCATCAAGAACCTCGACACCCTTCGCCTTTTTTGTATCCTTATCATAAAGAATCTTCGTCACAATTGAGAAAGGACGTAAGGTTAAATTTCCAGTAGCTACCGCCGCTGGAAGCGTTGAAGACTGCGTGCTGAAATATCCCCCGTAAGGGCAACCCAGAGAGCATTTGCTCCGGTACTGGCAATTTGTACGGCCCGGAAGCGCTTTTGTAAGATTAGCTGCTCTGCCAATAACCATATGCCGGTCACCTTTATAGTGCGCTTTGATACGGGCAGCGACCTCTTTTTCAACCACATTCATGTCCATACCCGGCTGAAACTCACCATCAGGAAGCTGGACTAAACCATCTCTGGTACCGCTGATGCCGGCAAAGTGTTCCACATAACTGTACCATTTTTCAATATCTTTGTATCTGATAGGCCAGTCAACAGCAATGCCATCCTTTGCATTAGCTTCAAAATCCATTTCACTAAGTCGATAACTTTGACGCCCCCACATTAATGAACGGCCGCCAACATGATATCCGCGATACCAGTCGAAACGTTTTACCTCTGTATAAGGACTGTCTTTATCACTCGCCCAGAAATTCAAATTCTTCTCGTTGAGCGGATAATCTCTTTTTAATACAGGGTAATCTTCAATCATCTGCTGCGTACGCCCGCCACGATGAGGAAACTCCCATGGACCTTTTGTTGCATTTTCATAGCCTTTAACATGCTCTATATTCCGACCACGTTCAAGCATAATAGTCTTCAGCCCCTTTTCGGTAAGTTCCTTGGCAGCCCAGCCGCCACTGATCCCCGAACCGATCACTATCGCATCATAAGTATTATCAGCCATATCCTTTATTTTTGTTTTTTTATTCCTTTTTTTCCTTTTTGATAAAGGAGCAAAGAATAAGGAAAAAAGAGCTAATCGTCTTTACTCCTTGTTCTTTATTCCTTATTCTCTATTCTAAATTCTAAACATCACAAATCCTGACGGCATCCTTTAATGAGCCTGCTTTATCAGTACTAAATGGGATAAATTCCTGAGCTACAAATCCTTTAAACCCGGTATCAAGTATTGCCCTCATAATTGCAGGATAATTAAGTTCCTGCGAATCATCTATCTCATGACGACCGGGCACTCCGGCAGTATGATAATGAGCAATATACTGATAGTTGTCCTTTATCGTTCTGATTACATCTCCCTCATTAATCTGCATATGATAAATATCATATAAAAGTTTAAAATTTTCAGACCCAACTTTCTTTACAAGTTCAACACCCCAGGGAGTTCTGTCACATTGATAATCAATATGGTCGATCTTGCTATTGAGCAGCTCCATAACAATGGTAACCTTATTCTTTTCTGCGAGAGACATAATCTGCTTTAGCCCCTCAGCACAATTTTGTAGTCCGGTTTCATCATCCAAACCATCTCTGTTCCCGCTAAAGCAAATCAAATTCTTATGTCCTGCTTTGGCAACAAGAGGAATCATTTCCCTGTAATTATTCAGTAATTCTGAATGATAAACCTTGTTATTCCAGCCCTTCTCAAGGCTAATCTCTGCACCATTACACATGGTTGACTTGAGTCCGTATTTTTCAAGAACCGGCCAGTTTGAAGGCCCTGGCAAGTCGATTCCCACCAGCCCGATTTCCTTAGCAAGTTTGCATAGTTCTTCAATCGAAAGCTCATCAAAACACCAGCGGCAAACTGATTGATTAATATTACCTCTTAATGATTGAATATTAAGCATTTATTTAAAAAAACAAGATCAGTAAATAACCTATCATATTACATCAGGACTTTTATCCATATTCCTTTCAGAATTTTCCTTAGTCTGGCTAAAGGTAAAAAAGAACAATACCGCAACTACTGCCGCTATGCCTGCAGCAAGCATCCATATTTTCTCCCAATCGTGCTGAGTTTCTGAAACTTTATAAGCATCGCTTACTATTCCGGCAACCCAGAATCCGATCAGCATTCCAATTCCATAGGTTGCCAGAGTAATTAAGCCCTGGGCAGCACTTTTATATTTTTCACCTGCCTTAGAATTTGTATAGATCTGTCCTGAAACAAAGAAGAAATCATAACAAATACCATGAAGAGCTATTCCGGCAATTAACATGGAGCTTAGCCCGGCAGCATTACCATAGGCGAAAAGTGTATACCTGATAGCCCAGGCAATCATCCCAACCAGAATGGTTTTCTTAAATCCAAATCTGGTGAAAAACACAGGCAATAACAGCAGGAACAATACTTCCGAAACCTGCCCGATGGTCATTTTTCCGGTAGGGTTTTCCATTCCCAGTTCAGAAAGAAACAGATTTGCATTCTGATAATAAAATGCCAGTGGAATACAGATCAGGATTGATGAAATAAAGAAGATCAGGAAATTCTTATTGTTCAAAAGTTTAAGCGCATCCAATCCAATTATATCCGACAAAGCGACCTTCTCTCCTTTAAACACTGTAGGAGGAGTTTTTGGAAGAGTGAAACTAAATAATCCCAGGATCAGGGATGCAATTCCGGCCATCAGAAAGGTATTCCTGAGCTGCCTTTCTGAAACTCCTTCTGCAGAATCCCAGTGAAACAGAAAACTAATACATAAACCGGCCACAATCCAGCCAATAGTACCCCATATACGTATCGATGAAAACTCTTTCTCCGGGTTCTTCATCTGATTAAACGATACCGAATTAACCAGTGCCAGAGTCGGCATAAACATGATCATATAAATAAAGACATAAGGATAAAAGCCCGCAAAGCTAGCAGATAAATACATCTGTGACATCAGTAAGGCACCAGTCAGATGAAGGAAACCAAGTATTTTCTCGGCATTAAAATACCTGTCTGCGATCATTCCTATAATAAATGGAGCAATGATAGCCCCGAAAGATTGAGTTGAAAACACTGCGGCACTTTCTGATCCGCTCGCCATTAGATTCTTTCCCAGAAAGGTACCAAGGGTAACATACCATGCGCCCCAGGTAAAAAACTCAAGGAACATCATCAGGGATAATTTAATACGATTAGTAAGGCTCATTGAATGATTAAACTGGTCTTAAAACCAGGGGTCGAATAAAAAATTAAAAAACTGAAAAATCGGCGGATTAATTTAACCTGTTCAAAATCCAAAACAATTGAATTCAGATCTAAAGTGTTGATAATACACCATGTAAAACAAGTCAATATCCATATTCCTTCAATTTCATATCTCTGAAGGGTATATTTCGATTAGTTTGTTTAAAATAAATGTATATTTTTATTTTTAATAATCATACTCAATTAAATACCATCCTGATCTTTTAACAGGCTGATAACATCCTCAGAACATAAAAATAACCATGAAAAGAATTTACAAACTGTTGCCATTCTCTTTGCTGATACTTGCCCTGTTTGCTTTCACCAAATGGGAACAAGCAGTTAAACCCAGAGTACTTGTCTTTAGTAAAACTGCAGCATACAGACATGAGTCAATTACAGCAGGTAGGATTGCTCTGATCAAATTGGGTAAAGAAAACGGATTTCTTGTCGATACTACTGAAAACGAGAATTATTTCAATGATGATTCCCTGAAAAATTATTCAGCTGTAATTTTCCTGAGCACTACAGGAAACGTTTTGAACAGTCCGCAGCAGATCAGCTTTGAGCGCTTTATTCAGGCCGGCGGTGGTTATGCCGGTGTTCATGCAGCAGCTGACACCGAATACGACTGGGCATGGTATGGGAAATTGGCCGGAGGCTATTTCATAAGTCATCCTCAGATACAGGATGCCACCATGAATGTGACTGATCGTACTCACCTGTCGACAAAACATCTGGAAGAAAAATGGGTTCGTAAAGATGAGTGGTATAATTACAAGGATTTGAATCCGGATATGAAGGTCTTGATTTCGCTGGATGAAAAAAGTTATAAAGGTGGTGCCAATGGTGATCATCATCCCATTGCCTGGTACCATGAATTTGATGGCGGAAGAGCCTTTTATACCGGCATGGGGCATACCAATGAATCTTATGCAGATCCGCTTTTTATGAAACATCTTCTTGGTGGTATTAAATATGCGATCGGCAATAATATCCCATTGAATTATTCAAAAGCTAAAACTCCAAAAATTCCTGAGGAAAACAGATTCGTGAAAACTGTTCTCACTACCGGAACTCTGTTCGAACCTACTGAAATGGCGATCCTTCCGAATCTTGATATCCTGCTCGTTCAGCGACGCGGAGAGATCATGCTCTACAAGGATAAAACCAAAAATATCAAACAAGTTGGTTTTTTAAATGCCTACCATAAAACGGCTGTTTCCGGTGTAAATGCAGAAGAAGGAGTTCTTGGTATAGCTGCCGACCCGGCTTTTAAGGATAACAATTACGTTTACATTTTCTACAGCCCGATAGATACCTCGGTAAACCGCCTTTCCCGATTCAAATTCGTGAACGACAAACTGGATGTTTCATCCGAGAAAGTTGTACTTCAGTTCTATTCACAAAGAGAGATATGCTGTCATACCGGCGGTTCGATCGCCTTTGGCCCGGACGGCCTCTTATATGTTTCTGCAGGGGATAATGCCACCCCTTTTGATGTTCCTAAACAACAGTTTGTAAATAAGGGTTATGGACCGATAGATAACCGTCCCGGACTTGAGCAGTATGATGCCAGAAGATCCTCGGGCAATACAAATGACCTGCGTGGAAAGATCATGCGGATAAAGATCAATGAAGATGGCAGCTATGATATCCCGGAAGGAAATTTATTCCCTCCAAACACTCCGGGAACCAGGCCTGAGATCTACGTGATGGGAAACAGAAATCCTTACCGGATCTCCATTGACAAGAAAACAGGTTTTCTGTACTGGGGTGAAGTAGGACCGGATGCTAATGCCGACAGCCCTGAAAGAGGGCCAAGAGGTTATGATGAAGTCAACCAGGCAAGAAAAGCAGGCTTTTTCGGTTGGCCATTTTTTGTAGGAAATAATTATGCTTACAGACAATATGACTATACGAACGGGACAAGCGGCGAAGCCTTTGATCCGGCTAAGGCCATGAATAATTCACCCAATAATACCGGTTTGCAATATCTTCCTCCCATTTCACCTGCGTTTATCTGGTATCCATATGCTGTTTCGAAGGAATTTCCACAGGTTGGTACCGGAGGCCGAAATGCGATGGCTGGACCGGTGTATCACAGCGAACTATATCCCAAAGAGACCCGCTACCCCGATTACTATGACAATAAGCTTTTCATATACGACT
>JBAZCD010000011.1:0-16583 GCA_041671205.1 Pedobacter sp. | reverse complement strand
ATACCCCGGGACCGGAATACGTGCCGGTTCCGACCTGTCCGGATAATTCACTTGCCTGAGTGATCCGGAAAGCAGACACTTCCTGACAAACATCCGGCATCGCCGTAAAACTTACTGAAGGAGCCGCCATCAGTGTAATTGTTTGGATTTCCTCATCAAAACAGGTACCTCCTGAATAAGAGACCATTCTAACTCTGATTTGTTTTGAAGCCGGTGAACTGAAAAGAGGATATGAATAACGATATTCTTTTCCAGGGAGGGGATTATCATCCACTATTTTAATTGCAGGAGCATTACCAAAATCAAAATACCATTCCACTCTACCTATATCCCCAAAATCAACAGTTGAAGTATTTCTGAATACCACTTCCTTATTACTACAAAGTCCGGCTGCATTTAAAACCACAAAATCTGCCTTCGGCGTAGCCCCATTTACCTTAAATGCTTTGATCAGGGTGGTTTCACAGCCATCCTTTGACCTTACCGTCAGACTTACATTATAAATACCGGCCTTTGTATATTTATGCAGGGGGTTTTTGAGCGCCGATGTATTCGGATTAGCTGCTGTTGCCAGATCATCACCAAAATTCCATAAATACACCAAATTACCTGAACCATCCGAAATTGTAGTTGAATCTGTGAATGCAGCAAAAACATCGCTGATACAAACTTCCGGAACTCCAAAATTTACAAGCGGCAATGGATTAATGATTATAGACTTTTCAATGACCACACTCTCGCAGCCTGTGTCGCTCAGTACTTTTAGCTTCACCATATATGTTCCGCTGACGCTGAAGGTATGGGTAAAAGGAGCTGCAGAATCCTTTTCCTCTACTGCGCTCTGATCACCAAAATCCCAGATCCATTTGATGATCTTACCCTGGGAAGAAACCGACTGATCACTGAAAGCCAGGGTCTTATTTTCGCAGGCGGGTGAACCTGCCGCAAAATCAGCGACAGGAAGGGCGTAAATAATAATATCCCGAGAGAAAATTTCAGAAGCACAACCGCTTTCCCCCTCTACGATAAGTTTGACCTTAAAGGTGCCGTTCTTTTTATAGATATGTGTGGGATGTTGTTCAGCGGAGAATTCATCATCTCCAAAATCCCATGTCCATTTAACTATCTTTTTTCCATTAGCCAGGCTTGTATCCCGGAATGCGATGGCAGAATTTACGCAACTCTGGCTCAACGTTGTAAAATTTGCCGTTGGAGGGTCAAAAATCTCAAAATCAATACTAACCAGTTCCATTCCATCACAACCGGATGGATCGGGGTTTTGTGCGATTGCTGAAATTTTATACTTACCTACAGTTTTATAAATCGGATCCGCCAAGGGATATGGATAGCTGTAAACTGTTCTTCCGTCGATTACCGACGTAGTAAATGCAGGACTAGAATCAGTATAAGGACTTTGTCCGTTATCAATATCCCATACAAGGCTTGAAGACTGATAGGGAAGCTTTAAAATGAATTTTGGAGCCGAATTGGAACAGCCGCTGGTAATGACTTTAGCAGCCTGAGTGCTTGCGGTGATATTCTGAAAGAGATTGCGGACATCGGCACCAGCCAGATAAGCATAGGACTCTACCGCGCCGTAGCCATAGGCTATGGCAACGAAGCCTCCGCTCGCTATAATCCTATGCTGATCCTGGGAACTGCTAACATCAATTACGGCGTAAGAATATTCATTGTCAATTGTTTTAAAATTGCTTACCGCAGCACCATCCACTGTTAAACCGGGAGCATCAGCGGTCTTAATGATAATATTCAGAAAGTACTTCAGAATATTGGTTTTAACTCCTGTAACACTATTTAACTTGGAGAAGACCGTAATATCGCTCAATGTTTGTTCAATAGGATTCAGAATGGTCATTTCGGGATCACCTGGAAATGCAGGATTTTGGCTGACAGTATTGGCCTGATTACAGTTCTGAGCAGTTTGATATTGAGCAACACCAATGGGCTTATCAGCCTTCAAAATACTGGGTTTATTGGTAAAATAGGTTATAATACTGCCCTTTTTATAAGGATTTGACAAAGGGGTGGTCAGAGCTGCGGTATTGCTTCCATTAACTGTGATCGTTGTATTATCCTCCGAAACAATAATACGGATCGCATCAATATTCCCGTTTTCGGTATTGTAAAATGGCGCAGTTACAAAGTTCTTTCCCCAGGCAGATACCGGAAATAGCTGTTGATACAGATTATCTCCCCCACTTGGGAAAGGTTTGTTAGCGGGAGCAGTATTCGGATAGGTACGGGTATTGGTATTCCCATCTTCACAAAATGCAGCCCAGGTATTGCCAGAAAATACTGCTATTGGTTTACAATTACCTAAGGTTCTGATCATAGAACCTGAAACATCATTCACCGCCTGATACTGATAAATATCTCCTTTGTTCAATTTTTGGGTTATTTTAAACGTTGTATTCGCCTTGCGGATACCATTCGAACTATCAACAGTTGGTGTAATCTCAATTTCAGTATTGTCTTCAACAGCAACAATTGTAAACTCTGATCTTACATTTTGTGCCGGATTGGCTGAATTCTGGTATGAAAATGCATAATACTCCCTCCCCAAAGATTTGGTTGGAAGTATTAAACTGCCACCCGTTCTGGCACTATTTGAAATAACGGCATAAACCGAGATCGGGTTGCCTGTTGTAATGTGAATACCTTTATTTGATTCAATAACATCAGATGTTGCAATGTGAACATCAACAACATTGGGGTCAACAAACACTGGTGTTACAATATTAGCCTGAATACTTCCTGTAGCAATAATCTGACCATTTCCTTCAACCCGATAAGTAGTATTAACATCTGAAGAAAGGAACAAAGTCATTCTGGACAATTTAGCATCAATATGCCCGGCATAAGCTACCCAGAAATCAGTCCCCTTGTTTGATGTATTTTGTGCAGATACAGACTGGAATAAACCGGCAATCAGGCCAAAAACAATTAATAATATTCCGGAAATATGTTTCAAAACAGACTCAATATTATAAAGATTATAAATCAGGAAAAATCCGCTTCTAAAGCTACGTAAACGGTTTGATCTGATGTCAGACATTTACTGATTCAGGTTAGTTATTGATTATTTTTTCTAAGATCAGTAAAAACTATCCGTCTAATCAATTGGCACAAACCTGACCAGTGAAGGTTTGTCGATCTGCAATTTCTGCCCGGTAGGAGTTAGTTTTCCTGTTTCCTGATCCCGCTTAAATACAATGATCTCATTGGTTACCTGCCCTGTAGAAAGCAGCCAGTTTCCACTCGGGTCAATATCAAAAGTGCGTGAACTTTTGCCAAAAGATGGCTCCTTTGCTTTGAGGCTAAGCATTCCCGATTTCTGGTCAATGGAATAGATTGCAATTTCATTCAGCGTACTTCTGGTACTTGCATAAAGAAATTTCCCGTCGGCAGAAACATGAATGTCGGCACCATGGCCTGGCCCGGTAAATCCATCGGGCAACATAGAAACAGATTGAATCTGACTTAAATGTCCTTTTTTATATTTAAAGGCATATACTTTTGAGTTAATTTCTGTAACTGAATAGAGAAATTTTTTATTTGGGTGAAAAGTCATGTGTCTTGGACCAGCACCGGGATCCAGAATGACAAAAGGCTGTGCCGCTGCCAATAAGGCCTGAGGTCTGTTTTTGGCATTGAACCTGTAAATATCGATTTTATCCGTTCCCAGATCGGCAGTTAAAACATATTTATTATCAGGAGATACGATGGCTGAATGTACAAATGGCTTTTTCCTTGCAATACTGCTTCCTTCATGCTTGATATCCTGAATATCCGCCCCCAAAGTACCATTAGCCTCCACTGGCAAAGCAGTGACAGACCCTCCCCCATAATTAGCGGCAAATACATATTTACCTTTGGCATCAACAGAGATATAAGTTGGCCCGTTGCTGCCCGAAGGCTGACTGTTTAAAAACTTCAGCTCACCTGTTTTAGCATCAAATGCAAGTGCACTGATCTTGCTCTCCTTTCCTTCTGTAACCGAGTAAACAAATTTCCGGTCTTTAGTAAGGGCAAAATAGGAAGGACTTTCAAGAATCACCTTCGACTTAAAGGTCATTTCGCCATTCTGACCATCAAACTCATAGACATAGATCCCTTCACTTTTTCCGGGAGAGGTATAGGTTCCAACTAACATGTGGTACTTCTCACTTTGCGCAAATAAGGCAGGTGCAACTAATAATAAGGCACAAAAACTAATGATCTTTCTAAATTCCATGATCCATTTTTAAATTTTTAGAAAATAAAAGTAAGATAAAAATCATACCTCCTGATCTTAATGTGACAGGAAAATAATTAAACCCCAGAATTCATTTGAAAAGAAAAACCGGCAGGAAAAAATCCCTGCCGGTTTTAGACTGATAAGAATGAACTAATTAAAATTAATTTATGGCAGAATAATTGACACCGGCAACTTTCACGGTCAGTCCGCCGATCTGAAGACCGTTTGGCAAAATAAAATTGCTTTGTGTATCTCCCCAGATCAGATTCACTCCATAACCACCGCGCGGTGCACCCGAGCCAACATTAGCTGAAGGATACCATTTTGGATCATTAATCAGGATTCGATTACTAATTTCAGATAAAGTTATCCTTTGCCCGTTTAACACCAGGTATTGAGCAGCGTCTCTACTGGCAGGACGACCATCAAACAGCCAGCTGAAATCAGTTTTAGATGCACCGTATTCAAAAATTTTCCATTCTCTCCGGGTTCCAAAATTAGTTCCTCTGTAATTATTCTCAGAAGAAAGAACTGCAAAATTACCCTGCCCGTCGGTAACCCAGATATTCAGATAGGGTATTATGCCCTTATTTGCAGGTACCGAAAGCCAGTTCCAGTCAACAGATTCAAGTGTATTCACTCTTAAACCGGTAAAAAACTCAGTTCCGTAACCTACTTTCTGCCCACCTCTTGGAGTTGCAAAAGTAAATCCGTCGCCTGCAGCATTTTCACTCAGAATAATATCCGTATCCCATGGAGCAAGTATTGAGCCGTTAGCGTTTCTAATATTGAATGTTTTGAAATTCGGTCCGCAGTTTTCATCAATTGTACCATTACAGTTATTATCCACTCCATCCCCGCAAATTTCTTCTGCACCCGGATTGATAGTTGCGTCATTATCATTGCAATCATCTGTCGAGCCTGTGCAGGCTCCGATAGCTGTATAGCCATCGCCATCACTATCGGGCACAACATCACCGTGAGCAAGGTGTGCAGCAAGCGCATTTTGATTCACTTCTATGACAAGCACTTTGTCATTACCTGCAGCATGGCAGATAGTTACTTTTCCGGCCGGCCCATTACTCATTTCCTTGTTTGCTCCAAGGAGCAGGTTGGTATCGGCCTTCTGGCAGGCAGAGAAAATTAACAGGAAGGAAAAACATAGATAAAACAGTTTTTTCATAACAGGTGTTTTAGATAAAATATTGATCATTTGTCCTCAATATTAGAAAAATAGTTTTTAATAATTGTCGTCAACAGAAAATATTTTTCCTGAAAGCAAGCTTTCACAAAGGAATTAGCTAAATACCCTTAGGCTGATAAAAGATAAATAAATTTTATCATTTTCTGATATGAATTAAATTACTTTATATTTATGGGTACGTACACAATCAACTTATGAGAATAAAAAACATTTTACTCCTTTTACTTTGTGCCTCCCTGCCTTTCAAAGGATATTCGCAGAAACCGGTCATGGTCATACCTCTGCCTGATAAAACAGGTTTCACCGTAGAAACTTCAACACGTGACCTGGGCAATGGCTTTTTCGATCATGGCGTTGCCTCACCAATCAGTAATCATCGCGGAGTAGTCTCTACCGTTGATGGAAACGGAAGGAATGTGGTTCTGGTCTGGTTGTTTGATCATCGAGGAGGCTATTCCTTATTAATGATCGATGCTGAAACAGGGAAAAGTGAAGAGTTCGCTATTCCGTTTAATCCTAAACAGGATACCCCTTACTCCTCTATCTTATCAAGCAACAATAAATTCTACACCCATTTCAGCGATCACTTCACAGAATTTGATCCGGTAAAAAGAGCCTTTACCTTCACTCAAAAAACCATGTCCCAAATGGCAATGGCAATGACTGAAGATGACAATGGTAAGATCTGGGCAATTACCTATCCGAACAGCGGAATGGTTTCATTTGATCCCAAAAGCAGAGAACTGAAAGATTTTGGCTATGTACACAAAGAGAACTGGCGTCAGTATCAGAGGTCGCTGGTTGCTGATGATGCAGGCTGGATCTATTTCGGCCTGGGTAATGCATCCAGTCAGATTTTGGCTTTTGACCCCAATACCGGCATTGCCAGACCCATGCTTCCCGAAAATGAACGAAAACTGGGTACTGCCACTGTCTATCGCGACCTGAATGGAAAAGTTTACGGACAGGCATTAGGCTCGATCGATAATGAATGGTATGAGTTTTATAAAGGCGAGGGTAAAAAGATCGGCCAGTATACCAATCGCAAACCCAAAAAGATTATTACCGATTCACAGAGCCTGTTCTACCGCAACTTCCCGGATGGTACCGTTTTGAAGAACCTGGATCTGGTGAACCGTATACTGATCACAGAAAATCCAAAAACCAAAGCATTAAAGGAAGTACCCTTAAATTATACCAGCGATGGTGCCATCGTAATGGGTATCGGCACAGCACCCGACGGGACTATCGTTGGAGGAACAGCCTTCCCCATGCGGTTTTTTAATTATGATCTAAAAAAAGACAAATGGGTAAACAGGGAAGCACTGGGTCAGTTCAATGCACTGGTCAACCAGAATAAAAAAGTTTATTTTGGAGTTTATGCGGGGGGACATCTGATTGAATGGGATCCCTACAAACCCTGGATAGCTACAAAACTGGATCATAAAGAATCGAATCCGCTTCACCTGGCGACTGTTTCACCTGGCCTTATTCGCCCCTACCGGATCATAGCCCACCCGGATGGAAAGACCATTATAATGGGTGGAACGCCGCAATATGGATCCACCGGCGGCGGACTGTTATTTTATGATAACCAGGCAAAATCAAAAATTTTCCTGAAAGACACTGAGGTTGTCAAAGACCAAACCAGTATGAGCCTGGTACCGTTGCCCAATGGCAAATTGCTGGGGGGCACTACCACATCACCGGGCAGTGGCGGAGAGAAAAAAGCAAAAGAAGCTCTGCTTTATATAATGGACATGGCAAGCAAAAAAATAGAATGGCAGGAAGTTATATTTCCCGGTGTCCAGGAATACAGCGAGATGAGAATGATGCCGGGAGGTCTGGTATACGGCATCACCGATAAGAGACGATTCTTTGTTTTCGATCCCGCAAAGAAGCAGGTGGTCTATACAAAAGATATTTTTTCTGAATTCGGACCAACCACCGCTGAGCAAAGTCCAAGAATATTTATTGACGGGCCGAGAGGGGAGTTATTTATTTTATTCGGACAGGGCAGCATCGTTCAGGTTCTGCCGATGACCTACGAAATGAAACTGATCGCCACCGCTCCGGGGCCAATTAAAGCAGGCGGCGATTACGCCCACGGAAGGATATTTTTTGTAACCGGGTCACATTTAATGAGTTATAAACTGAAATAAGCTAAATACTATTATTCCATATCTTATCTATTCATGAAACAAACATTTATTCGTTGTTTAACAATTCTGCTACTTACGTCAATTTCAGGTTACAGTTATGCTCAGCGTCAATACGGCGGTTTCTATACCCAGGAAAAAATCCGGTACCTGAGAGATAATTGCCTCAAATATGATTGGGCAAAAGATCAAAAGAATTCGGCTATCAAAAATGCTTCCATATTTGCCGGTAAAAGTGATGAGGACTTATGGTCATTGGTACCCGGTCAGAATACTCCGCGCTGCATTGATGTTACCCTCGATCGTATAGCCAAAGGCCCTAAAGTTCTGGGTTGTTTAAAATGCGGGCTGGATGTACTTAAATTTGGCAATTATCCCTATGAACCTGAGTTTGAGGATAAGCCATGGAAACTAACCTGCCCTTCCTGCAAAAGCATATTCCCAACCAATGATTTTGGCAAATTTTACGCCAGTGCAATTGATGAACACGGGCAGTTTGATGCTTCAAAAGGCGACAAAAGCCTTCTTTTCAATACGGCGCATCCTGATCCATCCGATCCGCTGCATAAATATGGCGTTGACGATGGTTATGGATTCATTGACCAGAACGGACGTGCTCACCGCTTTATCGGTTACTTCGTCTGGAAGAAATGGGATTATATCAGCAAGGGACTTGCTGATCTGGCTGAAGCCTATTTGTACACCGGAGATAAAATGTATGCGCGCAAAGCAGCAATCATTTTAGACCGTATTGCTGATGTTTATCCGGAGATGGACTGGAAACCTTATGCCGACAAGGGCTGGTATCACTCTGACGGCGGGCGCAATATGGGCAAAATACATGGCTCAATCTGGGAAACCGGAATCATAACCTCTTTTGCTGATTCATATGATAAAATTATAAGCGGTACTGTTGACAACAGCGAATTATACAGCTTCCTGAAAAAACAATCCGAAAAATACCAAATCGGTGCAAAAGGCACCCGGACTTTATTGCTGCAAAATATCGATGACGGGCTTCTGCGAACGGCCTACAAAGCTGTTCTATCCACACATATCAGAGGTAATCAGGGAATGCACCAGTTAACTCTGGCGACCTGTGCAATTGCACTGGATTCGCAGCCTGAAAGTAATTTATGGATCGACTGGATCTTTGCACAGGATGGCGGAAATATTCCGGGTTTAATGATCTCAACCTTCGACAGGGATGGCACCTCGAATGAAGGAGCACCGGGCTATGCCCTGATGTGGGGCCGTCTGATCACTCAGGTTGCCGAACGCCTGCAGGCCTATCCGGCTTACACAAAGCATAATATCATCAAAGAATTCCCTCAGTTCAACACCACATTCCTTGCGGCATACCGGATGGCTGCCCTGGGTATTGCTATACCGAATATGGGCGACAGCGGTGCAACCGGAACTGTGAACAACGGATATGCTGACCCTAACTTTATCACAAAAGGATTTATTTTTACCAAAGATCCTGGATTTGCGAAGGCAGCTTATATTTCAAATAAAAACTCAGCAAATAAACTTGGCAGGGATATCTTTTCTAAAGACCCGGATGCCGTCAGCAGGGAAATACAAAAGATCGGTGAAAGCCTGGGTCCAAGGGCCGATGGCGGTTATTTAATGAGTGGCTTCGGACTTGCCTTACTGGAAAACGGCCGTGGCAAGGATGGAGTGGCAATTGCAAATAACTATGGCAGAACCATTATGCATGCGCATCCCGATCTGATGAATTTCGACCTGCTTGCTTTTGGCAAATGGCTTGCTCCTGATCATGGATATCCTGAGTTTGCTACTAATATCCCGAGCAACCGCGACTGGACAGGAAGTACAGTTTCACATAATCTTGTTTTTGTCAATGAAAAACCACAAAAAGAGATCTGGGGTGGGAATACCAAATTATTCAAGCAGATAAAAGGCTTTGGAGTATTCGAAATCGATGGTAAAAAAGCCTATCCTGAGACAAATACATACCAGAGAACGATGTTCCTGGTCGATGCCGGAACCAGCGAAAATAATTCTTATGTCATTGATATTTTCAAGGTTGAAGGAGGACAGGATCATTTATACAGCTTCCACGGCCCTCCCGGAGATCTCAGCAATTCAGGACTTAAACTGACCGTGCAAAAAACAGGAACCTATGCCGGAGAAAATATTGAGAAAGGCATTGCTGCCAATGGTTTTCCACAGGGTTATTCATTCTTTTACAATGTAAAAAGAGATCAGAATCCTCCTTCAGAATTTATGATTGACTGGAAAACAGAAACAGGTTATCGCGGAACAAAAGCAGAAGACAATATCCACTTAAGAATGTATGCGCTCAGTCAGGCAAATGATGTTGCACTGGCAGAGGGTGATCCTCCTCAAAACAAGGTTGGGAATCCGAAATCGCTGGGTTATGTACTGATGCGCCGGAAAGGTGAAAACCTGAACAGCACATTCATCTCGGTATTTGAACCTTACAAGCAAAATCCATTTATTAAATCGGTGAAACGAATTGAAAATGGAGACGACTCCCAGATCGCGCTGGAAATAGAAATGACCAATGGCAGTACAGATTATGTATTGTATAATCCGGATGCCGGAAAGCTGATGAAAGTGCCAAACGATATCTCAATGAAAGGAAATATCGGTTACCTGAAGAAACAGAACGGCCTGGTCAGTAAAGCAATTCTTGTCAATGGAAATGCATTGAATCACGAAAATCTGAATCTGAAGTCAGACGGACAGATCAAAGGGAAAATTGTTAAAATGAACAAAAATCCTTCAGGAAGCGGATGGGTTCTTGTGGATCAGTTACTTCCTGAGAACGGCAGCCTCACAGGAGAACAATTAATTATCTCAAACAACGGAGACAGAGATGCTATTTATACCATTAAAGGGGTAAAACGCGAAGGAAAATATACCCGAATAGATTGCGGACCAATCACATTTGCGATAGGATTGAAAAACAACCCATCAGAAAATGCGAAGGATCTATACAGCAATTATATCTACGAATTTGAAGAAGGAGCTGAATTCAGCATTCCATCACATACTGAATGGCTATCTAAAAAGTAAAAATATGTCAACAAAAAATTTCAACAGAAGACAATTTGTAGCTGCAGCCTCATTAGGTTCACTGGCTGCATTAAGTACCATTTCTCCGGCTATTGCTGCCGAATTAAATCCATTAACTGAGTCTGCAAAGAAAGAAAAGCCAACCTGGAAAAAGGTAGGTAATGCCATTTATGGTGCCAAAGCCGACGAAACAGGACCTATCGGGGGCGGGAAAGGCTATACCGGGATAATTACCGGCGGTGATTATACTGCAGACAGTCTTGAATCCCTGATCGATGTGCTTGCCAAAGCCAAAGCCGGACAGGTAGTTTTTATTCCGGGCAATCAGATCATTGACATGACGACATTCATCTATATTGATAAGATTATGCTGAAAATACCTCAGGGCGTGACTCTGGCCAGTGACAGGGGGCATAATGGTTCTCAGGGAGCGCAGATTACCAGTGACAGCCTGGATACTCCAGGAATGATCCAGATCGATGGAACTGGTGTACGCATCAGCGGTATCAGATTACAGGGGCCAAATTCCAAACGGTACCTCGATCATCATAAGAGAGCTTTTGGTCCGGGCGGACCTGGCCATACTTATTATTATAAGTTCCCAACTTCAAGAGGGATTATTTCGAAATTCGGAGACCTGGAAATAGACAATTGCGAGATCTCAGCATTTGCCAATGCAGGTGTCAGTTTACAGAAAGGCACCGGAAGCCATATCCATCATAATCTGATTCATAAATGCCAGTACAACGGACTTGGATATGGAGTAAGCCATGATGAGGCCTCATCACTTATTGAATTCAACCAGTTTAATGAGAACCGCCACTCCTTAGCCGGAACCGGCAGACCGGGATGCGGTTACATTGCCCGGAATAATGTAGATTTAGGAATATCCCTCAGTCACGTTTTTGACATGCATGGCGGCCGCGACAGGAAAGACAATACAACTATTGCAGGAACTACTATGGAAATGTACAATAATACCTTCTATGCAACACAAAGAGCCGTTGTGATCCGGGGAGTACCACAGGACAAATGTGATGTGCACCATAACTGGATGCCAACTCACAAAGATGCTGCTGCCGCTGTCAGGGCCGAAGAAAAAACATACACCACAAATAATCTTTATGCCGACGGGAAAGTTGCCTGATCTGCCTATTTATCCTTAAAAAGAAAGCTCTTCCGCTAAACAGGAAGAGCTTTTTCATTTACATGATAGCCGGATAATCAAATATTTACTACATTCATTTTTTCCAAAGTACAGCAAATGAAAACAATAAACATACATTCCCTGTTTAGTGCCTTAACGGCACTGTTAATCGTCCTGTTAGCTACTTTTTCTTTCGCTCAGGAGAAAAAAGAACTAACCATAGTTACTTTCGGCAACTCTACAACCGCACCAAGAAAAGGAATAGAAAAGGTTTATGCCGTACGAATTCATGAAGCACTTGCTGAGGCAGGAATTCCAAACAAGGTGATCAATTCAGGAATTGGCGGCAGTCATACCGGTTCGATTAAGGATAATGACAAAGGAAAGGTTGAGCATGGGATGGACAGGTTTGAAAAAGCGGTATTGGCTCATCATCCGGACTGGGTAAGCATGAACTTCGGATTAAACGATGCCTATCAGGATAAGGGTGAAGGTACTTCATCACGAATTCCACTGGAGACTTACATTGCAAACCTGACTTACTTTATTACTGAGATCAAAAAGATAAACGGGAAGGTAATTCTGTTAACACCTAATCCTCTGAGCTCAAAACTGGAACAATTTCGTCACGAACGCCTGAAACTTTACAAAAATGCGGTCATCAAACTTGCAAAATCTCAGGATGTGGAGCTGATCAATTCATGGAAATTATTTCAGCGGTATGCAAAAAAGACTCCGGGAGGAATGGAGGCGCTGCTTCCCGATGGAACACATCCGATGGATACCGGTCATGGACTCATTGCCGGAGAGATTGTAAAAATCATTAAAAAGAATAGTCGCTAAACTCAGAGACGAAACATCTTTTTAGCATTTGAATACAGGATCTTACGTTCGATCTCTTTACTTGCCGAAAGTTTTTTGATCGCAGCAATCGTTCCGGCACCCTGGCAGGCCGGTCCGTGGCCTGCAGCATCATCACAATCGCTGCCATAAAGCAGTTTATCCTGATGCTTGCTTAAAAACGCACGTGTATGATCCTCGTCTCTGGTCAGGGAACTTAATCCTGATCCTCCGGAAATATCTCCGTACATATTCGGGTAATCACTCATCAGGCGATCGGTTAAACCGCCCGGTGTTACCTTTCCTCTTGGATATAAAACATTCTGATCCGGGTGGTTCTTATCAATATTGGCCCAGAACGTTTGCGAATGTCCTAAAAAAGTCACTTTCGGAAATTTTTCGAGCATTTTATGGAAACGTTCAAAGCCACGGTTATACATATTGTATTGCCAGTGCATCAGAACCGGCACCTCATATTCCTGGGCAAGCTGATATATTTTCTGCATCTCGGCAGAATCACAGTCCACGTTGAATTTTAACTCCCCGATCATTTTAGCACCTAATTTCAGATACTTTTCGATCTCAGGAATGGCTCCGGGATAATCAGGCACCTCACATGCTCCAAAAAGCATTTCCGGGGCATGATCTTTAGCGTACTGATAACAAACTTCATTCCCTCCTGCCCGAACCTGCAGACCATTACTCACACCATAATGGGTCGATCCATAGTTCAGAGGCCTTCCAGCAGGTAAAAGTATGGTGGTAGTAACTCCCATCATTCGCTGGTGAGCCAGCATTTTGTCCTGAGACCTGCCGGCATAATCGGTATGCTGGTGAATATCAATGATCGGCTCGGACGACTGTAATTCAGCCCCATTAAGTCTCAAACTATACCCTGCGAGCAGTAAACCTGTTCCTGCAATAAAATGGCGGCGGTTGATTGTATTCTTTGTTTCCATAATAACGTTTACGTACACAATATTAAACAATAATTCCTAAACAAATTAGTCCGTTATTGCAATGACAGTCATGATGGATGTCATTGCGAGCTCAGCGAAGCAATCTCCCCACTATTATTACTAAAGTCATAGGATTGCTTCGTCGTGCCTGCCCGTCCGGTCAGGCGGGCCTCCTTGCATTGAAAGCCGTAGTGGAGTGTCATTGCGAGCTCAGCGAAGCAATCTCCTCACTAATGTTACTAACCGTCATAGGATTGCTTCGTCGTACCTCCTCGCAATGACACATTCCATCATTACCTCAGTCACCTGTATTTTACAGACAATAAGGATAGATTAATCAAATCTTATTTAACTTTATCTCCTCAAATAAAACTATGAAAGCAATAAAAGCATATGCCGCCCAAAGTGCGGAAAGTCCATTGGCACCCTGGCACTTAGATCGCCGTGAACCCGGGGCAGAAGATGTTGAAATCGAGATCTTGTATTGCGGTGTTTGTCATTCAGATATTCATACCGCAAGAAACGAATGGAAAGGAACAGTTTATCCGGCAGTTCCGGGCCATGAAATCGTCGGTAAAGTCACCCGTGTTGGTGGTTCAGTAAAACGCTTCAAGGCAGGCGATACCGTTGGTGTAGGTTGCTTTGTCGACTCTTGCGGACATTGCAGCAATTGCAATGACTATCTGGAACAGTATTGCGAAAACGGACATACTCAAACCTATAATTCCTTATCACAGGACAAAAAAACGATCACCCTTGGCGGATATTCTACACATATTGTGGTAAAAGACCGGTTTGTTCTTAATGTTTCAGATAAGCTGCCATTAGCGAACGTTGCACCGCTCCTTTGTGCAGGCATTACCACCTACAGTCCCATCAAACACTGGAATGTCAAAAAGGGAGATAAACTGGCTGTGCTGGGTTTAGGCGGACTTGGACACATGGCTGTTAAGATCGCCTCCTCTATGGGAGCTGAAGTCACCGTCTTAAGCCGGTCAAAAAATAAAGAACAGGATGCGAAACGGCTGGGTGCAAAACATTTTAAACTGACCACTGACCCTGAAGTGATGAAATCACTCGCCAGCACCTTCAATTTCATCATAGATACCATATCTGCGGATCATGATTACAATGAATATCTCGCACTTTTACGTTCAAACGGAGTAATGATTCTTTTGGGTGCTCCGCCAAATCCTGCTGATGTTTCTGCATTTCAGCTGATCGGTGGCCGCCGAAGCCTTGTTGGATCTCTGGTTGGAGGCACGAAAGAAACTCAGGAAATGCTCGATTATTGTGCTGAACATCATATCACATCTGATATAGAAATGATTAATATTGACCAGATCAATGAGGCCTATGAACGTACATTGGCCGGGGATGTAAAATACCGTTTTGTAATTGACATGAAATCATTGAAATAAGCATTGTTATAAATCAGATATTTAATTAATTTGCATCTACCATCTAAAGCCAATCAAAATGAATAAAAAATTCTCCATGTTTACAGCTGCTGCAGCACTAATTATTACCTCATACAGCAATAATGCCACCGCTTTTGCCAGCTTTGCTGTAATTCAGGACACCACTACTGCTCCGGTTGAAAAACTGCCTCCAAACAACTCCTATTCTCCCGCCTTCAAAGGCCAAACCAGAATTACAGGAATTAAAACAAAGACTCCTTTGGATATAAAAATACTCGTTGAAGGATTGAAGAGGCCCTGGGGTATCACTATTCTTCCGGATGGACGATTGCTGATCACAGAAAAAACAGGAGTGATGAAGATCATTACTACTACCGGACAGGTCAGTGAGCCAATTACCGGACTTCCGGAAGTAAATTCAGGCGGTCAGGGTGGTTTGTTGGGTCTGACCATTGATCCGGCTTTTGCAAAAAACAGGACTGTTTACTGGGCATTCTCTGAAAAGATCAGCACTGGAAATCAGACTGCCGTCGCTAAAGGAACACTTTCAGCGGATGAGAAAAAAATGGAAAATGTGAAAGTCATTTACAGAGCTGAGCCTGCACACCCAAGCATGGGTCACTACGGAGGAAGAGTACTTGTAGACAAAACCGGGAATCTATTGGTTACAACCGGAGAACGTTCCTCACTCGAAACCAGGCCACAGGCACAGTTCCTGACATCAGCAAACGGAAAAGTTTTACGCATAACCAAAGATGGAAAACCTGCACCGGGAAATCCATTTCTTAATAATGCTGAAGCAAGACCTGAGATCTATTCATATGGTCACAGAAATGTTCAGAATCTTGCATTTCATCCTGTAACAGGCGACATCTGGACTGCAGAATTTGGTCCAATGGGCGGTGATGAGTTAAATCTGGTAAAATCAGGGAAAAACTATGGCTGGCCTACAATCACTTACGGTCTTGAATATAGTGGAGTTAAGGTGGGTGAAGGAATTCAGCAAAAAGAAGGTATGGTGCAGCCGGTTTACTACTGGAACCCATCAATTTCTCCAAGTGGAATGTCATTCTACTCCTCCAATGTAATCTCTGAATGGAAAAACAACCTTTTCATCGGTGCTTTAAGTGGCAAACATATCCTGCGTTTGGTAATAAAGGACAATAAAGTAGTTGGTGAAGAAAGATTACTTGCCGATCAAAACCAGCGCTTCAGATCAACCATGCAAGGTAAAGACGGAGCACTTTATGCCATAACTGATGAAGGAAGACTTTACAGAATTTCAAAAAAGTAAGTAAACACATTAAATAACAAAAAAACCGGGCATCGTCCCGGTTTTTTTGTTTCAGGTAATGAATAGGCTATGAATTTTTCATTAAAATTCATCATATTTATTTTACAATAGAATTCAGGAGCATATCGGATACATGAGATCAATTACCTTTAAATTAATAACAGCCAGCCTTTGTTTAATATTCATTCCGGCCATTATCTTGGCGCAGGACAACAATTTTAAAAATTATACC
>JBAZCD010000010.1:4156-16895 GCA_041671205.1 Pedobacter sp. | reverse complement strand
GAAAAGTTAGCGCTGGCAAAAGCGCATAAGATCATTCAGGAAGAAAAGAACATCCTGGCGAGCAGGAACCAAACCGCCATTCGTTGGGATTTTATCAATATGACTGAGCTTTATAAGCTCGATGAACTCAAAGACGGATCGGAGATCTATTATAACATTCTGGAAGTGAATGATGCCGATCAATACATAGAAATGAGTCATCAAAAAGCATTATTGATCGGCCAAAACCTACAAGCAGGTGTCACAGCAACAGTTTAACACAACAAATTCCAATAACCCGGTTTTGTCTAGAAGCAAGATCACGCTGATTGTTGTTCAGTGCATTGTTGTCAGTATCTTATTCCAGTCAGCGATATTATTCTGGTTTGGATTCAGCGTACAGACTGCCATGCTGGACAGTACGGTAAGCGTATTATTGCTTACAATCGCCTGTTACCTTATCGGCAACAACCTGAAATATTACAGACCCGAGAAGAACAGATATCTGCTCATGCTGATGTATTGCTCAATACTGGCTTCTATCTGGCTGCTTGTTAATAACTGGATGCTTGACAAGATCATTTTAAACGACCCCCATTATTCTGAATTCTTATACAATTCTTTACCAATACGATTTTTTATCGGACTCCTGATCATCGGACTAATGGCGATGGTCAGTGTAGTCTGGTATACACAGGAGGATCAGAAAGAATCGGAAAAAAGAAAGCTTGAAGCTGAAAGTCTGGCAAGAGATGCAGAACTCTATAATCTAAGACAGCAATTACAGCCACACTTTTTATTTAACAGTTTAAACTCAATTACCGCCCTGATCGGCAGCAGGCCGGAAGAAGCCAGGAAAATGATCCATCAATTATCAGATTTTCTTCGCGGTACTCTTAAAAAAGAGGATCAGCAGCCAGTTTCTCTCATTGATGAGCTGGAGCATTTACAATTATATCTGGATATTGAAAAGGTGCGATTCGGGCATCGTCTCTCTACTGAAATATCATATAATGAAGCCTGTAAATCAAAATTACTTCCACCAATGCTGCTTCAGCCTATTGTAGAAAATGCGATCAAATTTGGCCTTTATGATACAACAGGCGTAGTTACCATCAGTATTTTTGCAGAATGTCTTGAAAATGAACTTCAGATTACTGTTCAAAATCCTTATGATCCGGATACCACACGTCCTAAACATGGAACCGGCTTTGGACTTAGCGGAGTGAAACGGAGATTGCATTTATTATTTGGCAGAACCGACCTATTGGAAACCACATCTTATAGCCATATATTTACAACTATTGTAAAAATTCCTCAAGTATAAATATGCGAGTAGTTTTAATTGACGACGAGCCTCTGGCACGTTCAGTAGTGATGGAATACCTTCAATCCTGGCCGGATCTGGAGGTAGTTCAGGAGTGCAATGACGGGTTTGAAGGTGTAAAAGCAATTGCACAGCATGAGCCGGATCTGATATTTCTGGACATTCAGATGCCAAAGATCAATGGCTTTGAGATGCTGGAACTTATTGAGCAGCCCCCATCCGTAATCTTTACAACTGCCTTCGACGAATATGCGATTAAAGCCTTCGAAGAGCACGCTGTGGACTACCTGCTGAAACCCTTTACCAAAGAACGTTTTGATAAGGCAGTCCACAAGTGGATGGACCAGCGCCAGGTTGCTGAACCAAAACAAAACACAAAACAACTTTTAGACAATATTCAAAATTCAAGTCTTAGAAATGAGCGTGTAGTTGTTAAAACAGGCACCAAGATCAAGATCATTCCAGTAAACGATATCCTTTTTCTGGCTGCAGATGATGATTATGTTAAAATTCATACACCCGAGGGATCATTCCTTAAAAATAAAACCATGGCTTATTTCGAAAAACTATTGGGGGAAGATGATTTTGTCAGAGTACACCGCTCCTATATTGTCAGGATTAATGAAATTACCCGAATTGACCCTTATGAAAAGGAATCTCATCTCGCAATTCTGAAATCAGGGGAAAAAATTCCGGTCAGCAAAACAGGGTATCCGAAGCTGAGACAGGTTTTGGGACTGTAAGTCAGTTGATAATTGACAATTGACAACTCATAACCCGTAACTCACAACCCATAACCCAAAAGCACCTTCCAGGCATCCCTGACATTTCCGGATTCCAGCAATTTTCTGGCGTACTGATGGAGTTCCCTGTCCCTGGTCTTTGGATCACCGATCGTGGCATCAAGTATCTGCCTGAATTCCGGATCTGATCTGAATGAGCCAATTTCTTCGTCATCAGGCAGGCTTTCAACATTGCCTAGCTGCCCCAGATTATTCCCGGTCAAAATATCCGAGTTTCGGACAAAAGCGGGCAGGAAATCAACGCCAATGCCAAGGGTACGGACCGGTTTTTCAACCTGAAACAAGCTCTCTTTAGTCACCCTGCAATACCAATCACCACCTAAACGCGCCACAAGATCAATTTTGGCCTGATCAATCTTCCCTGATTCATCCATGATCTCCTCATTGATGTGTATCCGCCTGATCTCTGCCAGAACCAGATTACCTGCACCGGCATTTTTACCCAAAGCAATCACCTCCCGGATAGTACATTCCATCTGAACCGGGGATTCGGCTACACGTGGAGGCCTTACTAGCTCAGAAGGCAGGGACGTAAATCCAGCCTTGATAAACTCATTTACCCCTTTTGGGTACTCTGCACTTGCCAGGGATGTTTGCTGAACCATGGCATAATTAACTATATTGATCACACATTCAGGCACTTCCAGTACATTTTCAAGGCTATGCTTGGTTGTATTATCCCTTACCCTGCGCGAAGGTGAGAACACACAAACCGGCGGATTGGTACTGAACATATTAAAGAAACTGAAAGGACTTAAATTGACATTCCCTTCCCTGTCGATGGTTGAAACAAAGCATATCGGCCGCGGAGCAATGGCATATTGCAGGTAATTTTGCAGCTCTGCCGGCTTGAGATCTGAGGTGTTTATTGTCAGCATATTTTTTAAATAATAGAATGTCTTTGCGAGGAGGCACAACGAAGCAATCTTATGATATTTAGCAATATTAGTTTGGGGATTGCTTCGCTACACTCGCAATGACACTGTGACTGTCATTGCGAGGAGGTACGACGAAGCAATCTTATGATATTTGGTAATATTAGCTTGGATTGCTTCGCTACGCTCGCAATGACAAATTCGCTCCTATTTCTTTCTAGAGTTCACAAATTTTACTCTCTGGTTGACAATTAAATTTGTACTTACTAAGAACTTTTCTTTTTTAATTTCAAAATAGACCAGTTCGTATTTGCTTTTCTTATCGTATTGGTCAGACGCCCCAGTCCGGTGATCTCCATTTCAACAATATCTCCCGGCTGAAGCCATTGTGTTTTGTATTCCGGATTATTCAGTAATCCGGTACCGTTCAATTCGAGAAAACAGCCGGTACCAACGGTTCCTGATCCGATCACGTCACCCGGCAAAATATCTACTCCATAAGAACAACGCTCAATGATCTCAGCAAAGGTCCAGTCCATATCTGACATAGATCCTGAAGATACCTCTACCCCATTGACCCAGCATTTCATATCCAGGTTGTAAGCGTTACCGGTATGACCGGGTTTTGCCGGAATTTTATACTTTTCAAGCTCATCCGGAGTAACCAGCCAGGGACCGATCACCGTTGAAAAATCCTTGCCTTTTGCAGGACCGAGATTGAGCAGCATCTCTTCCATTTGAAGGGTACGGGCACTCATGTCGTTCATAACCATATAGCCGGCGATATAAGCGTCGGCCTCAGAGGCACTGATATTTTTTCCTTTTTTTCCAATAACAATGGCAGCCTCCAGCTCAAAATCAAGTTTTTCAAAATGATCAGGCATACACTCGATATCACCAACACCCTGTATTGAATTATGATTGGTGAAATAAAAGATGGGATACTGATCGAATTCAGAGATCATGTCCACCCTTCTGTTTTTGCGTGCCGAAGCAACGTGCTGCCTGAAAGCATAACCATCACGGCAGGAACCCGGATGTGGCACCGGGGCCAGAACTTCAAAGAATATCTCTTCTTTAGCATCCTGTTTACCTGATTTGATTTCATCATTCAACTTTTTAGCCCTTTCCATCAGCTCTTCTCCCCCATTCAGAAACTCATTCATAGTATCGGGAATAAGCTTATCGCAGGAATTCAGATTGTAAATATGTCCTTTTATGAACAAGCCAAGGTGCTCACGGTCTTCGGTTTTATAGGAAACTAATTTCATGAATGGGTATAATTAGGTTAGCAGCTTATCAAAACTAATGAATTTTGCTTTAACGTAACTCCAATAGCAAAAAAATCGCCCGGTCACTCGGGTCTGAACACATTTTACATTCCCGTAAAGAATAGCTTACTTTGTACAACCAATTATATTAACCAATAAATTCTAATTTATGCCTGTTTATCATACATTAGGATCTATTCCTCATAAGCGTCATACTGCCTTCCGTAAACCAAACGGAATACTGTATGCTGAGGAATTGGTCTCTACTGAGGGTTTTTCCAGTCTTTATTCACTGGTTTATCATTGCCACCCCCCAACCATTGTAAAGGAACTGGGTGAACCTTATTCTGTTGAACCGAAGATTGCCAGAGAAAAACATCTCCGTCATACCAGTCTGATCGGCTTTAAAATTCAACCTGAAGATGATTACCTGGAAAGCCGCAGGCCCGTACTGGTAAACAGCGACCTTCATATCTCACTGGCTGCACCCCGCCATTCCATGACGGATTACTATTATAAGAACAGTCAGGCCGACGAGGTTATATTTATCCATGAAGGTAACGGAACTTTGAAAACTGGTTTTGGAAAGATCCGCTTTGAATATGGCGATTACCTGGTCGTTCCCCGGGGCACCATTTACCAAATGGAATTCGACACGGAAGATAACAGGCTGTTCATTATTGAAAGTTTCAGTCCAATACGTACCCCAAAACGCTACAGGAATGATTGGGGACAGTTAATGGAACATTCTCCCTTTTGTGAACGCGATATAAAACGCCCCGCTGATCTTGAAACACATGACAAGTCGGGAGATTTTAAGGTACTCATCAAAAAGCAGGGTCTGATCTATCCCTATATCTATGGTACCCATCCTTTTGATTTTATAGGATGGGATGGCTTTCATTATCCATGGGCATTCTCAATCCATGATTTTGAACCCATCACCGGACGAGTGCATCAGCCGCCACCGGTTCATCAAACCTTTGAGGGACATAATTTCGTGATCTGTTCTTTCTGTCCGCGTAAATACGATTATCATCCCGACTCCATACCTGCCCCTTATAATCACAGTAATGTTGACAGTGATGAGGTTCTGTATTATGTGGATGGTGATTTTATGAGCAGGAAAAGCGTTGTAAAGGGGCAGATCACCCTTCATCCAGGCGGCATCCCTCATGGACCGCACCCCGGAACAGTAGAGAAATCGATCGGAAAGGAAAGAACTGAAGAACTGGCCGTAATGATTGATCCCTTCAAACCGCTGATGCTCACCGATTATGCTTTGAGTATCGAAGATGAGAGCTATCATAAAAGCTGGCAGGAAAACATAGAATAAATTTGATGATTTGGCACAATACCCATAACGTAATACTCAATACGATTAAAATGAAGACAGAAGCATTAGAAAACAATATACAACCCACTGATTTTCTTCCGCTTAACGGGACAGATTATATTGAATTATATGTAGGTAACGCCAAACAGGCGGCACATTTTTATAAAACAGCCTTCGGTTTTCAAAATCTGGCTTATGCCGGTCCCGAAACCGGGGTTAAAGACCGTGCCTCCTATGTACTGGTTCAGAATAAGATCAGACTTGTACTTACAACTCCCCTATTCCCGGATCATCCGATCTCAGAACAGCTAACCAGGCACGGAGATGGGGTAAAAATCATCGCCCTTTGGGTAGATGATGCTTATGATGCCCATCACCAGACCACATCCCGCGGAGCAGAAAGTTATATGAAGCCGCAAACTCTGGAGGATGAATCAGGACAGCTCCGCATGAGTGGAATTTACACCTATGGAGAAACGGTACACTTATTCATCGAACGGAAAAATTACTCAGGGCTTTTTATGCCTGGATATGAAAAATGGGAAAGCCATTATAATCCTGAACCTGCCGGCTTGCTTTATGTCGATCATTGTGTTGGAAATGTAGGATGGAATCAGATGGACAAATGGGTTAAATTCTATGAGGATGTGATGGGCTTCCGCAACATTCTGACCTTCGATGATAAGCAGATCTCCACAGAGTATTCGGCTTTAATGAGTAAGGTGATGAGTAATGGGAATGGCTATGTAAAATTCCCCATAAATGAACCAGCAGAAGGTAAAAAGCGGTCGCAGGTTGAAGAATATCTTGATTTTTATGGAGATGAGGGAGTTCAGCATATTGCTATCGCCACCAATAATATCGTAGATACTGTGACCAGATTACAGAACCGCGGCATTGAATTTTTAAAGGTACCTGCGATCTATTATGATAATCTGGAAGCACGTGTAGGTAAGATAGAAGAAGATATCGAACCGCTTAAGGACTTAGGAATTCTGGTCGACCGGGATGAGGAAGGATACCTGCTGCAGATCTTTACCAAGCCTGTGGAAGACCGGCCTACGCTTTTCTTTGAGATCATTCAGCGAAAAGGTGCAAAATCATTCGGAGCCGGTAATTTTAAGGCATTGTTTGAAGCTTTGGAGAGGGAGCAGGAAGCGAGGGGGAACCTTTAAATGATTTGAAGATTTGACAATTTGAAGATGCGGGAATAAAAGATTTGTTGATTGGTTGATTTGTCTATTTGCCAATGGGTATGCTCATTGTAAACTGCTAAATTCTTTATCCTTAAAGAAAATGAAAAAAATACAAATACGAATTAATGATTAGCACGCAAAATTGACAAATTTTCTAATTGACAAATTGATTATCGACAAATTGATTAATCGACAAATTGTCTCAGATCATTTCTATAAAACACTCAAAATAATATCTTTGTTAAAAACCATTACGATTTGAAGAAGCGCATAGCCATTTTTGCCTCAGGTTCCGGATCAAACGCCCAGAAGATTATGGAACATTTTAAAAAACATCCTGATGCAGAAGTCGTTATTATCCTGACCAATAATCCGGAAGCCTATGTGTTGCAGCGGGCAGATAATTTTGAAATCCCTTCACATATTTTCGACAAGCAGGAATTTTATAAAACAGATGACGTGGTCCGCCTGCTGAAAAATCTGCAGATCGATCTCATTGTACTGGCAGGTTTCCTGTGGCTGATACCACAAAATCTGTTAAAGGCTTTTCCGAACAAGATCATCAATATTCATCCTGCACTTCTTCCGAAACACGGAGGGAAAGGAATGTATGGAGACAGGGTTCATCAGGCAGTTTTAGATGCAGGGGATGATGAATCAGGGATCACCATACATTTCGTTGATGAGCAGTTTGATGAAGGCGAACCCATTCATCAATCGCGGTTCAGAATCGAAGCGGGTGATGATATAGAAATGATCAAATTCAAGGGTCAGCAACTGGAACACCTTCATTATCCCAAAGTGGTAGAACAACTGCTGAAGAAAATGAAAGGTTAGGCTTACCGGTAAAAGAACAAAGGGTTAAAGTATTCAGAATTAGTAATTTTTCGCGAATATTTTTATCAGCAAACCGATCAAAAAACCTATCTTTGCGGCTTTAAATCCTTATTCTCAATGAGCCATCCTGTCAAAATCAAAAACGCTTTAATTTCAGTCTATTATAAAGATAATTTAGAACCACTTATTCGTCAGCTGCATGAACAGGGAGTGGTATTTTATTCAACCGGAGGCACAGAGAAATTTATCCGGGATCTGGGCATCGATGTTATAGCTGTCGAGGATCTGACCGGATACCCATCCATTCTGGGCGGCCGAGTTAAAACGCTTCACCCCAAAGTTTTTGGAGGTATTCTGAGCCGCAGAGGTCTTAAAGAAGATCAGGTTCAGATCGGACAGTATGAAATTCCTGAAATTGATCTTGTTATTGTTGATCTCTACCCTTTTGAAGAGACGGTCGGTTCAGGAGCAGGAGAAGAAGATATTATTGAGAAGATCGACATAGGTGGCATCTCTCTGATCCGTGCGGCAGCAAAAAACTTTAATGATGTCGTGATTATTGCTTCCAAGGACGAGTATAAAACCCTGGGTGATATTTTAACTGAAAATGGCGGTTACACCACACTCAAGCATCGCAAAGCATTTGCCCGCCAGGCTTTTAATGTTTCATCACATTATGATACTGCCATCTTTAACTATTTCAATCAGGAAGATCCATTAACCGTTTTCAAATACAGTGAACAAAGAGCCAGTACCCTTCGTTACGGAGAAAATCCGCATCAGAATGGTGTATTCTTTGGAAGTCTGGATGCAATGTTTGATAAACTGAATGGAAAAGAGCTTTCATACAACAACCTGGTAGATGTTGACGCAGCCGTTGCGCTGATCGATGAATTTGAAGAGCCTACATTTGCCATTCTCAAACATACCAATGCCTGCGGAATTGCTACCAGTGAAAGCATTCTTGATGCATGGAAAGCAGCACTTGCATGCGATCCGGTTTCTGCTTTCGGCGGGGTATTGATCTGCAACCGTGAAATTGATGCAGAAACAGCTTCTGAAATTAACAATCTGTTCTTCGAAGTGCTCATTGCTCCTTCTTTCGAAGACAAAGCCAAACACATATTATCCGGTAAAAAGAACCGTATCCTGCTCAAGCGTAATGATGTTCGGCTGCCTTCAAAACAATTTAAAACATTGCTGAATGGTGTAATTGAGCAGGATAAAGATATGCTGATGGAAACAGCTGCCCAGATGACTCCTGTCACTGAACGTAAAGCAACAGAACAGCAATTAAAAGACCTTGTATTTGCCAATAAGATCGTTAAACATACCAAATCAAATACCATTGTACTTGCCAGAAATGGATGTCTGATTGCGAGCGGTGTCGGACAAACCTCCCGTGTAGATGCACTTCAGCAGGCTATTGTAAAGGCCAAAGCATTTCATTTTGACCTTGCAGGAAGCGTTATGGCCTCGGATGCATTCTTCCCATTCCCTGATTGTGTTGAAATAGCTGCCGATGCAGGGGTGGTTATGATATTGCAGCCCGGAGGATCCATAAAAGATCAGGAATCTATTGACATGGCAAATGCCAAAGGTGTTGGTATGGTAACTACAGGCATCAGGCATTTTAAACATTAATTTTTTTCCCTTTTAACAAAATCATAAGGTTTTATACTATCATGACTAATAAAAGAGTTTATCTTAGTAAATACATTTTCAACTCGATAACAAATAGCTAATGGGATTATTTAATTGGTTTACACAAGAGATTGCAATTGACCTTGGTACAGCAAATACTCTTATAATACATAATGATAAAGTTGTGGTTGATGAGCCTTCAATAGTGGCATTCGACCGGACTACAAATAAAGTTATCGCGATCGGCCGGCAGGCCATGCAGATGGAGGGTAAGACCCATGATAATATCCGTACTGTAAGGCCACTGAAAGACGGAGTTATTGCTGATTTTAATGCAGCAGAATATATGATCAGGGGTATGATCAAAATGATCAACAACGGCAAAGGCTGGTTCTTCCCTTCTTTGCGTATGGTGATCTGTATCCCCTCAGGAATTACTGAAGTTGAAAAGCGCGCAGTACGCGATTCTGCTGAAATCGCCGGAGCGAAAGAAGTTTACCTGATCCATGAACCTATGGCTGCTGCCGTTGGTATTGGTATTGATGTGGAAGAGCCAATGGGGAATATGATCATTGATATCGGTGGCGGAACCACTGAGATCGCTGTTATTGCGCTTTCAGGAATTGTTTGCGACCAGTCTATCCGTGTTGCCGGAGATAATTTCGATAGTGATATCGTTCAGTACATCCGCAGACAGCATAATATCATGATCGGTGACCGTACCGCTGAAAAGATCAAAATTGAGGTCGGGGCGGCTTTGCCCGAACTTACAGATCCGCCGGCTGATTATGCCGTTCAGGGCCGTGATCTGATGACAGGTGTACCGAAACAAATTACTGTTTCCTATACAGAGATCGCTCATTGCCTGGATAAATCTATCTCTAAAATTGAAGAGGCAATATTAAAGGCTTTGGAGATCACGCCTCCTGAACTTTCTGCAGATATCTACCAGACAGGAATTTACTTAACCGGAGGCGGTGCTTTACTTCGCGGCCTGGATAAACGTATTGGCGCCAAAACCAAGCTCCCCGTTCACGTGGCAGAAGATCCTTTGCGTGCAGTAGTTCGGGGAACCGGTATCGCATTGAAGAATATTGGGAACTTTAAGTTTTTAATGCAATAGGGAGTTATAAGTGACCGGTAATAAGTCTCAAAATCTGATTCTTATCACTGATCAGGTCAATTATTATAATTTACTTTACCATTTTAAATTCAATAATTGAATTTTTAGGTGTAAGGTCTGAAATATGACTGTAATTCCAATAAAACTTAATACTTATAACTTAATACTTATAACTTAAAACTTATAACTTAAATATGCGTAACCTCTGGCTTTTCATCAGTAAGTACAACGCATTTTTTCTGCTGGTTATCTTTTTTACTATTTCCCTGATCCTGTTGATTAAGAATAATTCTTACCAGCACGCAAGTGTATGGAACTCTTCAAACCAGATCGCAGGCAGTGCCTACGAACGGGTCAATGAATTCAGCAGTTACCTCATCCTGGGTAAAACAAATGACAGCCTTGCTGCTGAGAATGCCAGGCTAAGGAATCAACTAAAATCTTCTTTTTACGATGACAGTATTAAACAGGTAAGGGTCAATGATACCATACTGAAACGGCAATACACTTATACTGTAGCCAGAGTAATTAACAATTCCGTTAATCAAAAGAATAATTATATTACGATTAACCGCGGCAGAAAACATGGCATTAAAAAAGGATTGGGTGTTATTGCTTCTGCGGGAATAATTGGTATTGTTCAGAATGTTTCAGAAAACTTCGCTACGATACGATCCTTACTCCATACTGAAACTAAAATAAGTGCAAGTGTTAATGGCAATATAGGGTCTCTGGTCTGGGGAGATGGAATTTATGACTCCCGATACGCTTTGCTAAAGGATATTCAAAGCCATTTGATCATTAAAAAGGGTGCCAGAGTGGTCACATCTGAATTTTCTTTATTTCCACCGGGGACCAATATTGGATATGTAGCAAGTACAGGTACCAAAAATGGTGACAGTTCACTGAAAATTGAAGTTAAGCTGGATACTGACTTCGCAACCTTACAATATGTTTACGTGATCAATAATTTGCTTTCAGAGGAACAACTATCTCTTGAAGCTCAAAACAAAGTAGAATAATGGGACGCGCAGTAATCATCAACAGTATCCGTTTTTTTGTACTGATAGCTACCCAGGTTTTTCTGCTGAAGAATATTGGCTATTATAATCTTAGCATTCCTTACCTTTACATTCTTTTTATCCTTCTGCTACCTTTCGGTATTCCTAACGGCTTACTCTTTTTGCTGGCCTTCTTTACCGGATTAACAATAGATGTATTTTACGACACTCTTGGCCTCAATGCGATTGCATGTACCGTTCTGGCCTTTGTAAGGATCGTATTCATTTCAGTAACAGTACAGCGCGATGGATTTGATAATGAACCTGAACCTAGCCTCGGAATCATGGGATTCAGATGGTTTATTTTCTATGCCGTTATCCTGACTTTCTTTCATCATCTGATCTTATTTAGTTTCGAGACCTTTAAATTCTCGGAACTTGGCTATACTTTGATCCGAGTAATACTGAGTACGCTGTTTTCAGTACTGCTAATATTGATCACTGAATTTGCGTTCTTCAGAAAGAAGGTACGCTGACCTTTTATCTAAATCATAAAGGTTTCTTATCTGCACTCATTGCAGGAATATAATTTAATCCCGGTGTCATGTAGTGAAGCAGAATTACACGGGAGTACCTGAAATTAAAAGGTGCCAGAATGAACACGATTGGAAAGATCGTTGCCATATAAAGCCATGGGCTCTCTGTATTACCCGTGATCAGGTAGGTCATAACTCCGGCAATGATCATTTGTGCCACATTTAATGCATAACTGATAAACATGGCCACATAAAAATACCCCAGCTCCCGCTCAAATTTCAGATCACAATGCGGACAGTTAGTATACATTTTCTGGGCCTTAAAGCCGTACATCGAATTAATGAACATATCCCCCCTCCGGCAGCGCGGACATTTTGCATTTACAACAGCATACATTTGCGGAATTGGCTTCAGTTCTTTGCTTATATTGATCGTTTTCATTTTAATTATTTAGGGTTTTCTTTCTGAATACTTCGGGACTGACTCCGGCATGTTTCTTAAATGCCCTGCTGAAATAAGAATTGTCAGCAAAATTCAGATGTGCGGAAATCTCAGTGATCGTCAGATCGTGATTCATTAAAAGCCTTTTCGCTTCCAGAAATATTCTGTTTCTGATCACTTGGCCTGCGGGTATTCCCAGCAGGTGATTACATAAAGCATTTAAATGGTTTGGGGTAATATACAGCAGTTCTGCATATTCTCTGGGCAGCCTGAACATGGTATAATTTTTCTCAATAAGTGCCCTGAAATTTTTAAGAAGAGTATAATTGTATAAAGTACTTATCCCCGCCAGAGGTGGCTTACTCAATC
>JBAZCD010000010.1:0-4146 GCA_041671205.1 Pedobacter sp. | reverse complement strand
GAATAAAGAGATGCAGCAGAAGGGAACGTACCAGATTTTGTCCGAATGGCCTGTTCTCCATACCTTCAGATAATATCTCTTCAAAAATCGCTTTCACTTTCGGCTCCAGTTCTGGGGGTATTTGAATAACAGAATCGGATACTGAACCGTTGAAAAATATAAAATCATCCAGAAAATCAGGCTTTAATAAGAATGATTGAAAAAATGGTATTGAAAAATTTATAACATAACCATCCACAGGACCATCAAAATTCCAGTTATGTACCTGCCCTGGAATCATAAAATAGATCTGATTGGCCTTTACCGGAAAAGTTTGAAAGTCGATACTATGAATTCCTTTACCTTCAGTAAAAAGTACAACGTGATACAAACTGTGACGATGTGAATAATAAAGGTCCTGATGGGTAGCCCAATAAGTGGATAAACGTGCCATAAGAATATCCTCATGCCGAAACTCCGAAAAAGAAGTAATATCATAAACGGGAATCTCACTCTTCATTATACGAAGGTACTGAAAGTGAGCATGAAAGTATGACATTATTCATTGCTTTAATGGTACTTTTTACTTATTATCCGGAATTTAATTTTTTTTACAGTTTTGATTTTTTAGCATAGGGAATTTTGCTGACCGGGTATCTGATCGGAGAAATTTATTATAAAATAATGCATTTGTAGGCTATAAATAAAATATATTTCTGCTCAGAAAGTATTGGAGCAATCAGGAAATGAATATAATTCTAGCCAGGCAGGCCATTCAGAATGGAATCAGCATAAGAGTCTAGAATAGCACTTTTTCGAATATCTCTTACAGTTTCATGCAGATCATAAGACAACTTTCTCAGTTCATAATTCACCTGCCTGATATAGAAAAGGTGAGTATGCCTCATATTTAAGAAAATGCTGAAATAATTAATTATAGCTTATGTCTGCCGAATAAATTCTTTCTACTTTTACTGTTTGAATGATAATCCGGATTATTGATTTTCCGGTTATCATTTCAATTTGAATAAGGATAAACCATGCTGATCAGAGCTGATGAATAGTTTTTTTGCCAGAAAATTTGTAGTTCAGGGAATTTTCATCGCCATTACCATTATTTTGCTCACACGATTGTTCTACATACAGGTAATCAGTGAGGAGTATATTCTTTCGGCAGAAAATAATGTAATCAGGAGGTTGCCTATTTACCCTGCACGCGGGGTTATACTTGACCGGAATGAAAAGATCCTGGTTCAAAATGAACCTGTTTACGACCTGATGGTCATTCCAAGGGAGGTTAAGCCCTTCGATACACTCGAGTTCTGCAGACTGATCGGGATCGACAAAAAGGGATTTGACAGAAGGTTTAAAAAGGCCCGTTCCTACTCCCCCTATAAAGCATCCATCTTTGAAAAACAGTTATCCGTACAGGTCTATGCTTCTTTTCAGGAGAAACTCAGCAACTTCCCGGGATTTTTCGTCCAAAACAGAACAGTTAGACGATATCCTGATAGTATAGCAGCCCACTTTTTAGGGTATATCGGAGAAGTCAATCAAAAAGTAATAGAAAAATCAAATGGCTTTTACAGTCAGGGAGATTATCACGGAATTACAGGTGTTGAAAGGTCATATGAAGAATTATTGAGAGGACAGCGGGGTGTACAAAACCTGATGGTTGATGCATTGAACCGCCCTCAGGGAAATTATGCAGATGGCAAGTATGATACTGTGGCCGTATCTGGTGAGCATCTGATCTCTTCACTTGACAAGGATCTGCAAAAATTAGGAGAGCAGCTGATGAAGAATAAGATTGGCAGTATTGTGGCGATCGAACCTTCAAGCGGTGAGATATTATCATTTGTCAGTAGTCCGGGGTACGATCCCAATCTGATGGTTGGCAGACAGCGCGGCAACAATTATATGGCTTTACTGAACGATAAATACAAACCCATGTTTGTACGCCCGATTCAGGCCGAATACCCTCCGGGTTCAATTTTCAAGGTTGTGAATGCACTGGTTGCCCAGCAGTTTGGATTAATTAATGAAAACACCTTCTTCTTTTGTCCGGGCGGCTACCGTTATGGCCGGCGCGGATTCATGGGCTGCACCCACGTTCACGGCTCCATTGATCTGAAAAGATCAATTACAGAATCATGCAATACCTATTACGGTTATACCTATAACCGCATGATCGATCATTCGGGTATGCGACCTGTAAATGCTTATAAGCGGTGGAGAACAGCCGTTTCTGCATTCGGTATTGGGACCGCCCTTGGAATTGACCTGCCAGGCGAACGTGATGGGCTCCTGCCTGCTACCGAATTCTACACCAAACGCTTCAAAAACGACCGATGGGGATCTGCTTTTACCATCTCTCTGTCTATCGGGCAGGGCGAACTTGGAATAACTCCCCTACAAATGGCGAATGTGATGGCTGTAGTGGCTAACCGTGGTTTTTTCTATAAACCACACCTGATCAAAGCAATTGGCGATGATAAAGTAATAAAGGATGAATACCTGAAAAAGAACAATGCCGGGATTGATTCAAAATATTTTGAAGTTATCATTGACGGCATGAGTGCGGTAGTTAACCAGCCCAGCGGAACAGCATGGTATTCACGAATTCCGGATATTGAAATGTGCGGCAAGACCGGGACCGTACAAAATCCACACGGGAAAAATCATTCCGTTTTTGTAGCATTTGCACCGAGAGAAAATCCTAAAATTGCAATTGCAGTTGTGGTTGAGAATGCTGGCTTTGGAGCCACATGGTCGGCGCCAATTGCCAGCCTGATGGTAGAAAAATATATCAATAAAACCATTTCAAGACCTAAGGCCTATATGGATCGTCTGACCGAGGCAAACCTGCTTCCGGGTTCGGGCAAAGTGGTCAAAAAGCCGGGAACAGACAGCACAGTTAATCATACCGGTATAAATAAAGAAACAAGGGTAATAATCAATGAATAATCAACGCAGCCTCTTTTTTAATGTAGACTGGTTTATCATACTAACCTATCTGATCTTATGCATTATAGGCTGGTTCAATATCCATGCTGCGGTTTATGATCCTATGAACCCAAGCATCATTGATCTGGATACCAATTATGGCAAACAGCTTATCTTTATAGTTTCTGCTGTAATCATCGGATTTGCTATACTTCTGTTTGACAGCAAGTTTTTCAATACATTTTCCCCGATTTTTTATGGTATAACAATTATCCTGCTAATTGTGGTTCTGATCATTGGCCGAAATGTTGGCGGGAATCAGGCATGGATCCCGATAGGCAGTTTCCGGCTTCAGCCCTCAGAATTTGCCAAATTTGCTACCTGTTTATTGCTTGCGAGATATCTCAGCTCAGGTACCATTAAGGTTCAGGAGCTCAAAACCCAGTTTATAGCAGCCTTTATTATCCTTTTTCCTACGACGCTTATCCTTCTGCAGCCGGATGCAGGTTCAGCATTAACATTCAGTTCACTTATTCTGGTATTATATCGCGAGGGGCTTTCAGGTTATTTCCTGGTCATTGAAGGACTTTCCATATTACTCTTTGTACTTACTGTTTTATACAATAAATACCTGGTACTGGCCGGAGTAATTTTATTTGCCGGGGTTTTGATCTATTTCTACCGTAAAAGCCGGGTGAGTTTAACAGTAATCGGTCTCGGCGTACTTTTTTCGATCCTCTTTGTATTTTCTGTCGATTTTGTATACAACCAAATACTTAAACCACATCAAAGGAACAGAATTGATGTTATACTGGGAAAGGTTAATGACCCCCGTGGAATCGGATACAACCTGAATCAATCCAAGATAGCTATCGGCTCAGGCGGGCTATGGGGTAAGGGATATCTTCAGGGCACGCAAACCAAATATGATTTTGTTCCGGAGCAAAGCACCGACTTTATTTTCTGCACTATTGGAGAAGAATGGGGTTTTGCGGGATGCTTTGTTGTGATCGGACTTTATCTGTTTTTACTGATCCGCATTATCAATATCGCAGAACGGCAGCGTTCTTCATTTTCCAGGATCTATGGTTATGGGGTTGCCTCAATCCTGTTCTTCCACATTTTCATCAATATTGGAATGACCATCGGGCTTATACCGGTGATTGGAATTCCATTACCATTTTTAAGTTATGGCGGATCTTCGCTCTGGAGCTTTACGAT
>JBAZCD010000009.1:7068-17713 GCA_041671205.1 Pedobacter sp. | reverse complement strand
CCAAATTTCAATTTTTCATCCGCTCCCATCCACAGGCTTCCGGTAAAGGGCTGTCCGGTAAATACCCATTCATCATCTCTTAATGCAGTAGAAACAAATTGTTTAACAGCTTTCATTTTACCGAACTTATGGAAAAAAGGTAACCCGGCATAGAACCGATATTCAATATCAATATTCAAACGTGAAGGCTGATAGACCGGATGCAGGGCCGAATGAGGAAAACCCCAGCGCCGGACAATGGTACAGATCGGGCCTCTGACAATCTCATAGTCAGGGCACTCCCCCCAATATTGGATTCTGACCTTCATGAAATTATCTTCAGAAACATAATCATGGGCCCAGTCAATGCAAGGAGTTTCACCATGTCCGGGACCTCCGGCATAAAGTTCAACGCCGTGTTCTCTTTTAATCAACATGCGCTCCAATTGACCTGTTTGCTTTGACAATGATGCAATGAAGTATTGATTTTCTATCTTTAAATGATACCCTTCACCACTAACATGAAGATCTGAGGAATAGTCAGGTAATTCCGCATCAGGGTTACCAAAGAACACCAGATAATTTCGCTTTTCTCCACCCTGATTATCAGCCAGGAACATCAGTTTACAAAATCTTTCTGCCCCTCTTCTGACAACTCCGTAAATCTGAGAAGTTACTTCCTTAATTTGACCATTACTGATCTCCGCGACACGAATTTCTCTGGCCAGTGATGTTACCTGATCAGAGCGGAAAGCTAACAGAACCTCTACTGGCTCGGCATGGCGTTTAATTCCGGCCTTCTCCTCCAAACCAATAACCTTATAATATTTCCATCCATTTGCCCAGGTTTTCCAGGCAGCAGGAAGTGAAGCCACGGATCCAAACTGACCTGAGCCAACCAGTGGTTTACCCGGATCCTCTTCTTCTATCTGAGCCTGGATACCGGTATTTCTAATAGAATCACTTAATGAGCGGACCATTCTGAAATCTTTTTCGGCCCATGCTTTCTCAATTAATTTAATTTTAGTCTCAAAACTGTCAGACTGCTTTCTGAAAAGTTCAGTTTCAGTAGCTAAAATCTCCTTTACAAATTCTTCAACAGAATTATTTTCAGTACCTCTTGCACTGAATGGCAAACTCAGACCAGCCATACCCAACAAACCCAGGCCTAAGAACTTTCTTCGCTTGATTGGATCCGAAATCTGAGTTGGAATTTCATTTTCATTAACCTCGGTATTCGACATACCTTCTCCAGAATTCTCCGGCAAGGAATCTTTACGCATCACTAATGCAGACGGGATTGGATTAAATTTTTTCATTTCTTAATGGTATAAATTCAAGTTTTCTATAGCTTTCAGCTAAAACAGCTTATTATTCTTTTTAATAATTTAAATCCCTAATTTTTTACGACACTCATCAGACATTAAATTGGAATTCCATTCAGGATACCAGGTCTGCTCTACTATAACTTTCCTGACTCCCGGAATTTCCGTCAGTGCCCCCACAATCGTTTTTGAAACCGTACGATGTACTACACTGGAACCCCAGATAAAGAAACCCGATAACGGTCGGCCTCTATGCGGCATCGTCATAAGGACTTTAACCACCCCATCATCCTGTACAGACAAATTATAAATGTATCCCAGTTCAACAAGATTTACATTAGAGATGTACATTTGCTGATCAATACAGCTTTTTAAAGCCTCCCACAAAACAGCCTTCGAAATCGGGCTATCTCCGGCTTCTCCGGGTCTTGCCAGGGAACGTTTACTTTCTTTTGCAGAAGCAGTTGCAGATAACCCGGCAGAAAAACTGTCCATTGGATTTAACAGTTCTTTTCTCAGTGCTTCAATTTTACCCGGTCCCTCCTTTTCAGTAAAAGCAATCGTAACATAAGCGTTCTTTTGCCTGAGAATAGCGCCTTCTGGTATAGTATGGTTTTTTATTCCAACTATGGTTGGATGACGGACCCATACCGTTCCGTGCCAGTTATAATAAAACAAGGAAGAACCACCATCAAGAAGATCTGGTATTACTTCCGAAGAATGATCTAAATAAAGACCAACAAAAGAGTCTTTTGAATCTTTATTATAGTATCCAAAACCTTTCACACTGTTCTTATTGGCTTCATCAACTTCACCGAACTTTACCTTCTCATCAGCTCCAATCCATAAACTTCCGGTAAAAGGCTGACCTGTGAAAACCCATTCGTCATCTCGCATAGTCTGTATAACGAACTCTTTTACAGCCTTCATTTTACTGGATTTGTAGAAGTATGGTAATCCTGAATAAAAACGATACTCTACATTAATATTTAGACGGGACGGATTATAGACGGGATGAAGTGCTGAGTGTGGAAATCCCCAGCGTCTGACTATCGTACAAATCGGTCCACGAACAATCTCGTAATCAGGACATTCACCCCAATACTGAATTCTGACTTTCATGAAAAAATCTTCTGCAACGTAATCATGGGACCAGTCAATGCAGGGAGTTTCAGCATGAGCCGGACCTCCGGCATACAATTCTACACCATGCTCCCTTTTAATCAGCATCCGTTCAAGCTGACCGGTTTGCTTCGATAAATGAGCAATAAAATACTGATTCTCAATCTCCAGATCATAGCCTTCACCTCTCACTTCAAGATCTGTTGTATATTCGGGTAACTCAGCATCAGGATTTCCATAGAAAACCAAATACTGACGTTTTTCAGCCCCTTTGTTATCAGCCAAAAACATGACCTTACACAACCTATCAGTTCCTCTTCTTACTACTCCAAAAACCTGAGATGTAACTTCTTTAAGTAAGCCATTATTAACTTCTGCAACGCGAATTTCACGTGCCAATGAACTGACCTGATCTGATCGGAAGCCTAATAAAACTTCTACTGGTTCAGCCTGCCTTTGAATGCCAGCTTTTTCTTCAACACCTACGACTTTATAATACTTCCATCCCTTCGCCCATGTTCTCCAGGCTGTAGGAAGGGTAGCTACGGTCCCAAACTGACTGCCATTGATCAATGGTTTACCCGGATCTTCATATTCATTCTGAGCCTGAATACCTGTATTTCGGATTGAATCACTTAATGATCGAACCATCCTGTAATCCCTCTCATCCCAGGCCTTCTGCATTAATTTCATTTTAACCTCAAAACTATCCGAATGTTTTTTGAATAAATCAGTTTCTGAGGCAACAATATCGCTCACAAATTCTTCAACATATTTATTTTCAGATCCATCAGCTCTAAACGGCAATCCCATACCGGCCATGCCCAGCAAACCCAGGCCTAAGAACTTCCTTCGCTTGAGTTGTATGTATGCCGGCTTATTATTCTCGTCAAAATACTGTTCCTGCTGGTTAGTAATTTCTATTTCATTTCTGTCATCCGAAAGATTATGATTTAACAACAACGGATTTCTGTCAGGGTTTATCATCTGATAAAATTTTCAGGATTAAAACTCGGTCTAATTATAATAACGAATAAGCAGCGAATTCGATCAACAGATCAATATCCATCTATTTCCAGTCCAGGAAACTGCGAAGCAAAAAACATTAAAAAAATCACATCAAGGGTATTAAAGCAGTGAATTAGGGTATACCTGCTTTCGCAGGTATGCCCTGGGTATTATGATGATGCAATTTTTAAATTAAGTACTCACGATTATATGAGACTTAATTTGATTTTGATTTATCCCACCACAAACGGGTAGCAACGTTATCCGGACCACCACCTAATAATGGTACTGCTGCCTTTACTGCTACACCATTAGCGATAATCTCTCTATCCAGAAATGATATTCTCCGGATCATCTTTTCAGGTGCTATATCAGGATTTTGAGAATTGAGAAGGGGATAAAACTTTGGATAGCCGGACCTTCTGATACTAGCCCATGCCTCATGTGATTCAGGGAATAGAGCTATCCATTTCTGGGTTCCGATCTGTTCGCGTTGCTTTTCAACATCACTTGCGAATTTTACCGGTATATCTGTCAGGGCAGGTGTAGGGAATGCATTAGGAGGTGCAATAGGTAAACTAGTGCCATTGATATAAGCAGAAATAGCAGTGGCATCTGTTATAAAATTCTCACGCATTGAAGTCTCAATTCCTTTCTCATACATAGCCTGAGCAGTTCCGCCCATATTCCAGCCGTTTAATGCTCCTTCCGCCCTTAGAAAATAAGCCTCAGAAGCATAGAAAACTGCCTGTGGAGTAGTAGTCATGGTAGCTGGCAGATACCTTGGACCAACAGCTGAATTATTGTTAATGCCATTTTGAGACATATTTTGCTGAGCAACGGTCATTCCGTTTCTTACACCATGGAATTTACCATCACTTAGCGCCGGGCTCCACATTACAGGCAACCTCGGATCATTATATCCAACTAATAAACTCTCCATACTGGTACTCATTCTGGAGCCATTTCTTCCCATGAAATTGTTCAAACCATGGGTAAAATCTGCTGAAGTTTTAAAATAGGCTCCATCCCCAACTTCCGTCATGACACCTCCGGCAAATGCTTTTTCAGCTTCCAGTTTTGCTTTGGCAGGTTCCACATCCGAAATTCTTAAGGCTAAACGCAAACGGAGTGTATTCCCAAACTTCAGCCATTTGGCATTATCCCCATTATAGATAAGGTCCTTGGTAGCAAATGAAGGTTTAGCTAAATTATTTTTCAGATCTGTAGTTGCTTCATCCAGTTCTTTGAAGAAATCGAAATAGATACTCTTTTGATCATCATAATTCACAACCGTAGTATCTTTTCCAATTTTAGAATAAGGAATAGGCCCAAAATAGTCTGTTAAACGCATGAAAGCATACACTTTCCACATCCTGGCAATTGCATTCATTGATGGTTCTTTACCTCCCTTTGTTGCCTCAATAATATTCACCAGCTTAGGCATTGTATTCACATAGGTTCCCGGCCATATATCCATCCATCTCTGAACGATAACATATCTGTGAGACTCCTGTGCTGGGTTAGTTCCTGCAAAATGCTGGGAATATACTCCGGCAAATAACAACATGGTTGTTTCGTTATAACCAGCTCCCAGTCCGGTTACCAGAGCGCCCGGAAATAAACTCCTCAAATCCGGGGCAGTAAGCTCCTTCAATCCTGAGGGATTTGTATTTATTTCTTCGAAATTTTTTGTACAGGCAGTCAGTATAACAATTGGTGCTAAAAATAACATCAATCTGCTGGCCCATTTTCTATATATTGATTTTTGTGATTTCATTGTATTCAGTTTAATATTAATACTAATATTTACACATTCTGATATTTTAACATACTATTTAAATCCTATCAAAACGACACATTAAGGTTTAGGCCAATATTACGGGTTTGAGGTAAGGATGCGTATTCCATACCACCTCTGTTCGTCATTGCAGAAGCAATTTCAGGATCAAATGGTGCATACTTCTTGATATAGAAAAGATTCCTTCCTACCAGAGATAACCTTGCTGTTTGAATGAACCCTGCCTTTTTAACTAGCTGAGCCGGCAATTTATACCCTAATACAACTTCCCTCAACCTGAGATTAGTTCCTGAAAAAGCATAAAAATCTTTAACAGGTGTTCTGTTACCTAATGACTGCCAGTAAGTTACAGCAGTAATGGATTTTGTATTTAGCACCCCTGCATCAGTATATGCATCAAGGACAATTCCACCCTCTCTGCCCCAAAGGGAATTTTTAGAGGCTCCAACGGCATCCAGAGAAGCCTGAGTACCGGCTACAACCGTTCCGCCATTCCTGTAATCAAGCAGAAAACTCAAATTCAGCGCCTTATAACTGAATGAATTGTTTACACCCATCATATAATTAGGATTGTAATTTCCGGCATATGCATTTTTAGGAGTTACAATTGGCACCCCATTGGCATTAACCAGCCTCCGGCCTTGCGCATCTTTCTTCCACTCTGCCATGTACATCGTTCCATAGCTTTTTCCTTCTTCCACTGTCTCCAGAACCTGTCTGTCGTCACCTAAAATAGCTGTTTTCAGCCTGTCGGATAATCGTACAACCTTATTTACATTCTTAGAGAAATTAACCATCATATCCCAGGAAAAGTTCTTTGATCGAAGCGGTGTACCATTCAACATAAACTCAACTCCGCTATTCTGTATTAAACCGGCATTGATATACTGTGCACTAAAAAGAGTTGCGTTAGGTACTGCCAATGAAATTAATTGGTTCTTAGTCTGACTTCTGTAATAAGTAATATCCAAACCAAGTCGGTTAGTAAAGAAACGCCAATCCAAGCCAGTTTCAAAAGAAGTAGTTAGTTCGGGTTTATAATTACCCAAAGATCTTACAGAAGGAGTGTTTATCGTACCACCAGCACCTACTGAAAAGTAATTAGAGGTTAGATATTGCTGACCCCCATAACCCGCGTTTGCAAGAGTAACCCTGGCTTTACCATAAGATACCCAGGATGGCAGATCCAGCATGTCAGTTACCACAGCAGTTAAACCAACCGAAGGATAAAAATAGGATTGATTTTCTTTAGGAAGAGCCGAAGACCAATCGTTTCTGGCTGTTAAGTCAAGATATAGGTAATCTTTATAAGACAAGGTTGTTGTGGCATACAATGACTGTACCTGCGGGGTTCTGCCATAACCGTTAGAGGTTCTTGGATTCTTAGCGTTAGCCATGAAAAAGAAATCCAGTTTATTCAATCCGTTAGCTACAGTTCCAACTGATTCATATTTGGTTTCCTGTATTGAACCTCCCAGATACCCGGTTAAATTAAAGTGTTTTGTCAAGTCTCTCTTGAAAGACAAAAGCGCATCTACGTTCGTTGCTCTTCTGTTACCGGCATAAAGATTATAAACGTTCCCATTACCCGAGAGCTCATAAGAATCCTCATACTGCATATCTTCAGTATTCTCATCAGTTCGGTCCATGCTGCCTCTTACCTGCAGATCCAGCCAGCTCGTAAACTTATATTTGGCAGAAACCAATCCTAAAAGGCGACGCTTTTGTTCGAAAAACAGTTGTCTGTTCATCTTCCAATACGGATTCGATAAATAGATTGAACCCGGTAACCAATAACTCTGCTTCCTGTTACCTAAAGCATCAAAATACTCGTAATTCTGCATTTCGCTCAGGGGGATAGATGCCGGAGCCTGATAAATACTACCTGTCGCATCATTTCTTTCTCCGGTAAATGGCTTATTGTCAACATCTTCAATAATATAACTCAGTTTAGTAAAAAAGGAGAGTTTAGATGTGATGGTATTATCAATTTTAAAATCAAAATTATGCCTGTCTAAGGTATGATTCTGAAGTATTCCATTAGCCTGAGTATTTCCATAGGAAAAATAAGTCTGCATTTTTTCACCTCCTCCACTAATTCCGATTGTATTAGTCAGGCTTGTTCCATTGCGATAAAAATCTTTTATACGGTCTGGCTGACCCTGCATAGACACTTGTTTTCCATTCCATAGAGTAACCGTCTGGCCGGTAATTTTCGGTCCCCAGCTAGTCTCCGAGCTTGCATTATATACTCCTGCAGCACCCTGACCATATTCTGATTGTACTTCAGGTAACAAAAATGGCTGATCAACACTTGTATTCCCTGTATAATCAACGGAAATTTTTCCAACTTTGCCTCTTTTGGTAGTGATAATGATTGCACCATTCTGCCCCTGGCTACCATATAAAGCTGCAGCTGAAGCACCCTTAAGGATGGTCATGGTCTCAATATCATCACTATTCAGCATACCAATACCGTCACCACCATCACGGCCGCCATGGGTACCACCATCTCCCTGCTCCCTGCTCGTATTATCCATTGGTACTCCATCAATTACATACAAAGGCTGGTTATTGCCAAATATTGAACGGCTACCACGTAATAATACTTTTGAGGAACTTCCCGGACCGGTTGCATTCTTGGTAATAGTTACACCGGCAACTTTACCCTGTAATGAATTGATCAGGTTGGTTTCCTTAGCCTGATTTAGTTCAGCGGCTTTAATGGTTTGAGCGGCGTAGGTTAAAGATTTAGATGCTCTTTCGATACCTAAGGCAGTTACAACAACCTCGCCAAGCACTTGTGAATCTTCAGCCAAAGTAACATTGATCGTAGTTCTGCTGTTTACCGCAACTTCCTGACTTACATATCCTATATAACTAAAAATCAGTGTACCATTATCAGGTGCGTTCAGCACAAAGTTTCCCTGCGCATCGGTCGTAGTACCAACAGCCGTACCTTTTACCCGAACACTAACTCCAGGAAGTGTCTCTCCTCTTGAATCAACAACCTTACCTCGGATATCCATAAGCATAAAACTTGCATTTTTCAGGGCTTTCCTGGTCTTTGCAGATAATTTCTCGCTAATGACGATCGTTTTGTTCTCAATACTGTAATCCAAAGGCTGATCGTCAAAAAGAATTGCCAATGCTTCCGATAATTCGGTATTAACAACCTTAAGAGTAACCGGCTTTGCGGTTTTAAGTAAATTCAGGTCATAAAAGAACACATAACCCGTTTGCTGTTTAATGGTTGAAAAAAACTCCTCAAGTGGTGCATGTTTACCCACAAGGGTTACTTTCTGTGAATATCCTTTGGAATAGACATTCATCAGGGCAACCATGATAAAAATGAACGTCAATTTCATAATCCGTCCTATTTGTTTGTAAAGCGAGTTTAAAACCAAATTTTCTGTAATCTGGTGTTGCTCTGTATGGTTCAAAGAGTCTGAGTTCAGGCAGACTTTTGAACGAGTATTGTTCATACAATACTCTTTTTTAATTAGAGAATTCATACATTTGTTTGTTTTGTTAATAAATAATCTTTGTGCATCAATTTTTATTTAAGCTAAACAGTGACCAGGGGCGCTCCAACGCTTCTGGTTTGTTTTTTGTTCTTTCGTAGATTTATGGCATTACGATAACCTCCCTTCCCTCTAAACGAAAATGAACTTTTGTTTTTTCTAATATCTTAAGCACTTGTAACAGGCTTAAACTTCTTTCAATTTCACCACCAAAACGATAGTTCCGGATTTCCCCTTCATATACAATGGACACATCATACCATCGCTCAATCTGACGCATAACCGTTTCAATATCCGCCTCATCAAACTGAAAATAGCCTTCTTTCCATGCAACGGCTTCGCTGGTATTTTTCATATTGACCACCTCGATACTTTCACTAAGCTTAGCCTGTTCTCCGGGCTTAAGCATTTGCGAAATATTTGTACGCAGGTCAGACACTCTCACACTACCCTCCAGTAAAGTGGTATTAACAGTAGGCTCATCTGAGTAAGCATTAATATTAAAATGGGTACCAAGAACCTGCACCACCTGGTTTCTGGTATTAACTTCAAATATCTTTGAAGCATCTGGTGCAACTTCAAAATAGGCTTCTCCTTTCAGTTCAACCTTTCTCTTAGTCCCTGAGAATGCAGTAGGAAAGCGAAGTGATGATGCTGCATTTAGCCAAACTTTACTGCCATCAGGCAGCTTTACCTGAAATTTACCCCCTTTTGGGGTTTCAATGGTATTGTAGATGATATGATCCGGATTACCATCAGCCGGCTGGTTATTCCCTTCATTTGTAAAAGAATAGATTAATTCTCCTTCGGCTGCTTTAAGAATGCTGTTTCCCCCCTGATTTGCCAAAATTCCATTTTGCGCGTCATCAAGTATAATTTTCGTACCATCACCAAGTGTCAGAATAGCTTTATCATCACCAGCCTCAATATCATTCACAACTGGCATTTGAGTTTTTTGTTTCTCAGGAACAGATTGTATTGTTTTTGATGGAACAGCCCTTTGGGTTTTTGATATACTTTTTTTCGCTACCAATTGGGCAGTTTTCTTAGTATCGGAAAAGAAATACAGCCCTGCTGAAAAAACAATCAATATAACAGCAGCTGCAGCAAACCATCTCTGAAAGTTTATTGGTGAAGAGAATACCGGATCGGATATATTTTCATTGATCCCTGAAAAAATTCGATTTTTAAGCTCCTGATCATTATTTGCAAAGTCTTTGGGAAGGTTTATATCAGCATCCTGCCCTGAATTATACCATTGGGCAAACTCCTCGCTTTCCTGAGGGGAGATTGTATTATTGAGCCATTTTTCGGCTAATTCCTGATATCGCTCGTCTGAACTTAAAGGTTTCATTAAACGGGTGTTTATATACAAGTCCTTCAACCTGTACACATCCCTTAGTACAATGAAAAATATTTTTTAATTTATTGAGACTACAAGAAGATCTGCCCCAGGCCCGTTCTTAAAGATTTAAGAGCTTTACCGATATGCGCTTCTACAGTTTTTTCTGAAATACCGAATTCTTCAGCAATTTGTTTCTGTGAAAATCCTTCTTCCCGGCTTGCCTTATATACCAGACGACATTTTTCGGGGAGATTTGAAACCAGAATTTCTAATCTGGATTTTAATTCTTCAAATTCGAACCAGTCTTCGGTTGAATTTGTTGAAAGGGGAAGAATTGTCAGACTATGAACAGCATATTTATTATACTGATTGCGTTTTGCTAAGAGCTTTATCACTCTGTATTTAACTGAAACTGCAAGATAGGCGTTCAGACTAGTAGTAATTATAATCTCTTCCCTCCTATCCCAGAGTGAAATAAAAATATCCTGTACAATTTCTTCTGCCTCTTCAAGGCAACCTGTTTTATTTGAGGCTACAGTAA
>JBAZCD010000009.1:0-7058 GCA_041671205.1 Pedobacter sp. | reverse complement strand
AGTAAATATCTTTTTCCAGTACCTGTTGTATATTTCGGAAAATGCATACTTATCACCGGACTTTATCAAATCCAATAATTCGCAATCCGAATATGATACATATGAAGACATTTCAAGTACTAATATAACCGAAATTAACAAATAAAAATTCAATGTATAAAATAAAAAAATGATGCAATAAATAGCGCTTGTAAAATTTCAGCTATAAAAACTTAGTGTTATAATGACACAATAAGCGCTATTTTCGGTGTTAAAAACTGCAAGATTCAATACTAATAGAAGATACTGCATGATCGGGGAATACCTTAAAAGCGCATGTAAAATTGTCACTCAATTCAAAAGATAAATCAGTTTAAAACATAAAGTTATTAAACTCAATTCTGCAGTAACATCGTGAAAGTTCAGTAATTCAAAAGTGAGGCAACTTATTTAACCAGTTTTCCGGTTTTGGAATTTAGTGGAAAGCGTGAAGGTTTAAGCGAGCAACAAGCTGGTTTTGTATTTTTTTTCTTTAATATTTTCACAGCTGTCGGAGGAGATAAATTCTTACTCTTTCCTTCGGAACATGAAACTAAAACAGACATTAAAATCAATGCAATTGATACCATATCCCTTTTCCTTAAAAACGATAAATTCATCATTTATAATACCTCCTAATAAATCACCTTACACATCTGAATCCCAGATTACTCATCCCTGAATCGGAAGAGCTCTTCATTCTTCTGGCTACGCGATATCCGGAACAATAACTCTCATTACACATAAAAGACCCTCCTCTGGAGACTCTTTTGGGTGTATAAGGTTCGTCAGGGTCATAACTATCATCCGGTCCCTTCGGATTTTTCACCCCTTCCGGCTTGTTAGTACTTTTATAATAATCATTACGGTATTTATCTGAACACCATTCCCAGACATTCCCGGCCATATCATATAGGTTATAAGCATTTGGGGCAAATGACTTGACCGGAGCAAGGCCTGTAAAAGTATCAAAAGCGGTATTTTGATCAGGGAAACTCCCTTCCCAGGTATTTGCTTTTGCCTTTCCTTTATTAATGTGTTCATCACCCCATGGGTAAATTTTATTGGCAAGGCCACCCCTGGATGCATATTCCCATTCAGCTTCAGTAGGTAAACGTTTACCAGCCCATTTGCAATAAGCCATGGCATCATCCCAGCTGATATGAATTACCGGGTAATTCCCTTTACCTTTTAAATCGCTTCCGGGCCCCTCAGGATGTTTCCAGTCCGCCCCAGGGATCCAGCTCCACCATTGAGAATAGTCATTAAGATCAACCTGATGAGAAGGAGGAGAAAACACCAAAGACGCTGCTACCAATAAGGAGTCGTCAGGTTTAGGTGTATCGGGTGGTAACTGCTTCTTCAACTCTTCCCATTCAGGCTTTTGTTCTGCCGTAGTTACATATCCGGTACTTTCAACAAATCTTGCAAACTGATCATTGGTTACTTCATGCTCATCCATCCAGAACGAATCAACAATTACTTTATGTTTAGGATATTCATCCTGATCTGCCTGTGCATTATCTGCACCCATCATGAATGCCCCACCGGGGATTGAAACCATCCCATTTTTCGATGTATCTCCATTAAAAACGATCTGATCAATACCCAAATATCCCGCCCCCGATGCATTAAGAGCCCCGGCAACCGGTTTTTCCGTTTGACCGCATGAATTTACAAAAAAGAATACGACAGCTAAGGCACAGAAGAACAGTTTGAAAATTTTCATTGGAATATAATTTGTTTTTAATGGTTATGAAGCTTGCATGAGCTTATTCATTCCGGTTTGTGAGCGGTAAGCTCATGCAGGTTTCATCAGAATATCATTTTTTTAAAGTCCCCACCGGGTTTCCTTTAAATCTCCAATCTTTATATAATTGTTCTTTTTAACACTACCATCAGTATTTACAGTATAGCCTTTAGGAGCTTCATCTTTCCAGATTAATCCCGGAATCTGCTGAGACATCAATCTCCTATGTTCTTTGATTACATTTTTACTGCTGGATCTGTAGGCAATATTTGTCCATTCATTTTTATCAACATCATGATCATATAATTCTTCAAAGTTTATGAAGGGGTAATAGATATAGCGGTAGCGCTTAGAGCGGATTGTATGTCCATCTCCGGAATTGGCTCCGCCTTCTTCTTTCATTTCATATGATGTCAATGCCGGTTTATGGTTAAAATTTTGATTTTTAAGCATAGGAACGAGACTCTCTCCATCACAGTATGAGGGTATCTTCTCACCGATCAGATCAACCAAAGTTGGAAACATATCCATCATTGAAACAGGTACGTTCGTTGTACTTCCAGGTTTACTGATACCCGGAGCCACTATAAACATTGGAGCTTTAGTTGAACGCTCCCAGAGTGTAAATTTCTCCCAGTTCTCCTTTTCTCCCATATGCATTCCATGATCTGACCATACCACAATGATTGTATTCTTTGCAAAAGCGGTCTTCTCCAGATGATCCAGGAATTTTCCCAGCATCGCGTCCGTAAAAGAAATGGTTGCCATATACGATTGGATCACCTTTTTAAGCTGATTGTTATCGGTAATAAAACGGTGCAATACCCTTCTTCCATGAACAAATGCGTCTTCCAGATCGTCTTCTTTGATCTCGAGATCAGGAACCGATTCCAAAGGGTACATGTCAAAATATTTTTTGGGAACCTCCCAGGGATCATGAGGTTTTGTTAATCCCAATGCAAGAAACAACGGCTTTTCGTGCTTCTGACTAAGCTCATAATTTGCCCATTCAACCAGGTGATAATCCGCCATAAAATCGTCTCCCTGAGTGATAGGGCCCCAGGTAAAATAATCAGGCTGAGTACCTTTGAAATTCTTAGGTGAAATAATGGATTCAGGCGCCCTTACCTGAAAAGGAATTGGAATTCTCAAACTAGGATAATAGTAATCCCAGCCTTTGGCTTCCGACTCATTCAGCATTGCTCTTGGAGGGGCCAGTGTGTGATAAATTTTTCCGCCGGCCAGCGTTTTGTATCCCTTCTCCTTAAAAAATTGTTCAAGGGTCACTACATCTTTCAGCGCAGGAACCTCCCGCCATTTTGGATTTCTCCAGCCCGTTACACCAGACCGGGCAGGGCTAACCCCAGTCATGATCGCCACACGGGACGGAGCACATGCAGGAGATGGAATGTGCGCATTGGTAAAGGACATTGACATCTTCCTCAGCCTGTCGAAATTTGGTGTTTTTAGTCCGGGTAAACCCCCAAACTCAAGAGGATTTATCCAGTCATTCAGATCATCGATTGAGAGGAAGATGATGTTGGGCCTCTTGGGACTATCATTCACTGAATCAGCACGGACAATTCCGGCATTTAAAGCATTTGCAAACAAGATGCCTAAGCAAAATATTGTTTTTATATAATAACTGAATCTTTTTAACATTTGTTTTCCTCTTAACTAATTAATCTGCCTTAACAACTATTCAAAGTAATCAATATGGAACATTTGAATTTGAAAGTGTATAAAATACACATCTATATCAAAAAGATACCTCCATATTTAATCAGGCTCTAATATAATTGAATTTATTTAAGGAAGTTAAAAGGGTAAAAAAAATGAAATTGTTCAAAAAAAAGCATAAAATATAAAAGAACAATTATCTATCCGGCAGTGAAAAAGCGACATAAGTATCGGCCGATTTGGTTCTCATTCTCCCTCCACCACAAGCAATTACAACAAATTGTTTCCCATTCACGCTATAGACAGAGGGAGTAGCATATCCCCCTGCAGGCAATGCAGTTTCAAACAATAGTTTACCGTTAGCTTTATTGAATGCCCTGAACTTTTCATCACGGGTTGCGGCGATAAATACCAGTCCACCGGCAGTTACAACAGATCCTCCCCAATTTTCTGTACCGGCATGAATACCTTTGGCCTTTAATTCGGGAAAGTCTCCCAAAGTATTTTTCCAAACCAGCCGACCGGTTGTGAGATCTATGGCACTTAAGGTACCCCATGGGGGATTAATTCCGGGATAACCTTCCTTCGTTAAAAATTGTTTATAGCCCCCAAACTTATAAGGCGAACGATAAAAGGGATGAGTAACCCTGGTTACTTTTGTGAAAATTTTCTTTTTAGTTAATTCGAGGTCCAACAGGTAAGAAGCTAATGCAGTTTTATCTTCTTCACTCAATTTTTTGAATGCAGGCATCATTCTTCGTCCGGAAGATACAATATCTTTAAATTTTATTTCATTAAACCTTGACTGAAGGTTAACCAATGAAGGAAAATTACCAGAACCTTTCAGATCGGCACCATGGCAGGCTTTACAATTCTCATTATAAATGCTTTTCCCCGCCTGTAAATTTGTTTGTGTTGACTTAGATTCTTTTTCTACCAGGGTATCAAGCATAGTAACTACCCAGGGCATTTCTGTAGCATTGATATAAAGTATACCGGTTGCAGGATCGAAAGAAGGGCCGCCCCACTCCGCACCGCCTGTCAGCCCGGGTAAAACAAGAGTTCCCTGAAGACTCGGAGGAATGAACATTTTACCTGATTTATAAGTAAGGAACCTTCTCTTCAGATCCTGATAAGACGAATCAGGTACAATATTATTAAGATCAGATTCTCTAAACTCCTGCCTTACAAATGGAGGAAGCACTGTTGGGAAAGGCTGTGTTGGAGATGTCTGCTCTCCTGTAAGGTATGATGCAGGAACTGGCCTCTCCATAATCGTATGCACAGGTTTTCCTGTCTCCCGTTCAAGCATGTAAATAAAACCTTGTTTACTTACCTGAACAACCGCATCGACATTTTTGCCATCTTTCTTTATTGAAACTAAGACCGGTGAGGTAGGGAAGTCATAATCCCACAGATCATGATGAACACCCTGAAAATGCCAGATATATTTTCCGGTTTCGGCATCAAGGGCAAGAACACTATTCGAAAAAAAATTGTCTCCTTTTCTTTTTCCTCCATAAAAATCGGGAACAGCCGCGCCTGTAGAGGCAAACACCATTCCTCTCTTTTCATCTAAACTTAGTCCGCCCCATGCATTTGCTCCCCCTACATATTTATATGCTTCCGGGTCCTCCCACGAATCGTATCCAACCTCACCTGGTTCAGGTATGGTCCTAAACATCCATTTCATTTTACCGGTATGTACATCATACGCTCTGATATGACCGGGAGCAGATTCCTCTTCTTCCGACAAACTGGTTCCGACAATAATAAGATCTTTGTAAATCACTCCCGGAGAGGTTGAAGTAACTCTCAAATTTGTAAGATCTCTGTCCAGATCAAGGCCATCATGAAGTGGAATACGACCATTCTTACCAAATTCAGCAACCGGTTTACCGGTAATACTGTTTATACAGAACAGGGAAGAACCTGCCGTATAATAAAGTAAATGTGCCTTATTCTTCCCCCTATAAAGAGCAATTCCCCGGCATGCATTGATTCCAAAGCTTTGTCTTCCCTGATTATCAAGCGTCATTGAATCAAGCGGATTAAATACCCATTTTCCCTTTCCGGTTACGGCATCGGCTGCAAATAACTTCAGTTGGGGTGAAATGGCATAAAGCACTCCATCTACAATGAGCGGATTTGCCTGAATCTGGCTGGTTGATTCTCCGTCCTTTGTATGATAGACCCAGGCTACCTGTAAATCCTTCACATTAGAGGTGTCAATTGCATCTAAAGGAGAAAATTGTATCCGCTCTTTACTCCCTCCATAAACACTCCATTCATTTTTACGATCTCCATTGCCGCAAGAAATGCAGAGGAGAGAAAGACTGATGATGAAGAAAAGGAAGGATTGTTTCAGATTTATTATTTTAAGTTTAGGCATACAATAATCCATTATTAGCAGAATAAAAATTCATTAAATTCTGATCAACAACTAATGTTATTTTACGAAATCATAAACTTAATTTCTAAAAAACACTGTTTATCAGGATATTTTCTATTAAATGTTCGATTCAGATTAAAATATTCGATTTATTTAAGGGCAACATCCCATACTTTTGACATGCGCGATGTACCGGCAGGACCATCTACCCATAAGGTAACCACATAATACCCTGGTTTAGAGTAAAAATGAACCGGATGTTGCTTTTCGGACGTATTTCCATCACCAAAGTCCCATTTCCATGATGAGATTTCTCCCTGGGATTTATCAGTAAATGAAACCATACGGCGGTTCATATCCGTTACAACAAATGACCATTGTGCATCTATTGGTTTAAGATACCGCTTCTCTAATGGCATCAGGCGAAAGGGAAGCAGATAGGATGCATTACCGTACATCTCACGTACCTTACTGAGATTCCAAAAGCCGTTATATCTGGGCGCCTTAACATCATCATAATCCAGGACTGCCCAGCCCAGGCCAATTTCTTTATTCTCAGTTAAAACTGATTCGACTGCTCTTGTTATTCCTTCAGGACCAGCATAATCGAACGGAGTAATCCAGAATTCAAGGGTTAAACGTCCTGGCTCGCCCGGATTAAAATTATAATTATAAGCAGCATTGGCATAAGGCAATTCTTTGATCCAGGGCTGACCTCCCCAAACCATTGTCCAATCTTTTCCTTTGGCAGGTGTGAAAATATGATAGTTCTGAGCATGTACCCCATGGTAAGAAAAATAGGTATCCACTTGATCCAGGTCTTTATTGGGATGAAAAGAACTAATAAATGGTCCACCAGACTGATCTCCGTCAACAACTACCTCAAAGATATCGTTATGTAAATTTGTTAATGAAAAGTCCCAGTAATCATCATATGCTTCATAGAGAAAATACAACCTGTTCATACCTTTAACCCAGCCCACTTTAACATTAACATCCAGATTTTTAGGATCAGCAATACGATGCCTGATGCTATCATCCCTGTCATCCCACAATTGATCCATACCGATATTGTATGAGGGATCTACCATTTTCCAGTCCTCAACTTTTCCATCTATCGTTGGGATCATGTTTGCCGGAAACTGAAAGATCTTAAATTTTCGCTGTTCCTGGGCATTTGAGATACCTGTCAGGAAGCTTAAGAAAAACAGAAAACAA
>JBAZCD010000008.1:0-18394 GCA_041671205.1 Pedobacter sp. | reverse complement strand
TATGCGCTTATTAAGTATCTGTGCTTTTGCCAGTGTTGCATGAACTGATAGTCCTGCAGTTAATAGGATTGTAAATGATAAAACTGTAGCTCGCATAGTTTGCTTTAGAAACAGTGTTGAAATTTTCATACTTTTGATTTACTTGGTAAATAACTTGTGCTAAGTGATTGTAGTCAGATATCATATGTTCTGACTTTTAAACCGGACTGTTACAGCAGTCCGGTTTTTTAGTAGATAATTATGTCGTTTACCTCCCTTCTGTAATGCGTGTTATGGATCATACTAATCATCTTTAATGTTTTATCAATTGGCTGAAAGCTGTTAAGCAAGAAGGTGAACCGGTAAGAATTGGCTTTTTCAGAACCTGGCCTAAGGGTCAATCCATATGTATTATGCAATACCATTGCAAGCTCTCTAAAAGACACCTGATTCATATAAATGGTACCATTCCTCCAAGCTGTAAAAAGCCTGGAGTTAGATAAATCAATTTGGTTTTTACCAGTAATAGAGTTATAACTTAATTGCTGCCCTGGCGTCAATATTCCAACTATTTGTTTCCCGGCACTTACACTTACTCTTCCAGTGGTAACATACACTTTCTGATCATTAATGGTTCTATAGGACCGGATGTTGAATGAGGTTCCCAGCACCCTGACATCTAAGGAGGAAGCATGTACTATAAAAGGTCGTTTAGGATTTTTTTTAACTTCAAAAAATGCTTCACCTTCTTCTAAAAACACTTCACGAACAATTCCATTGAATGCAGAGGGAATCCTGATTGTGCTGGCAGTATTAAGCCAAACAACAGAACGATCCGGAAGTACTATTTTTTTTTGTGACCCAACACCAGTTTTTATAATAGAATAGCTTAGCTTTCTGCCTGCCGCCTGATGCTGATTATAATTTAGAATCAATACAGATGCACAAATCAATAGGATGCTGGCTGCAATTCCGAGCCGTTGAATTTGAAAAAAGTTCTGTCTTTTGTTAGGATGAATTGCTTCCCTTATTTTATATTTAATTGCTTGCCGGGTATATTCCTTTTCAATAACATCAATTTTAACATTTGTCTCTACAGACTGATAAGATTTATACCAGGCATCAATTAAGGCAATTTCAGTTTCATTGGCATCACCCTTAAGATACCTGTTTAATAACTTATTAAATTTATTCGGCTCCATAGATTGCGTTCTCATTGTAGAGTCGATTAAAACACAGAATGGTACTTATAATTTAAATCAAGATTATGTTAATTAATGATTAAGAGTGGCAAATAAGATTGCTATGTAGGTCACATACCCTTCGGGGTATTTTTTAGCTAATTTGACACGTAATCTCCGAAGCACTTCTGAAATATAATTTTTAACCGTTTGATCTGCGATTCCCAGTTTGCCTGCTATTTCTTTGACAGACAAGTTCTCGCTTCGGAGCAAATAAACCTGTTTTAACATTTCTGGCATAGTGTTAACTGCCTCTTCAATAGTTTGTTCCAGTAAAATATAATCAGAAAGGTTGTGAATTGAATCCTCCAAAACATCAATACGCTGCAGTGCTTCTTCCAATTGCTGCTCTTTTACTTTCAGGGAACGGAAATAACTGATGATCGCGAATTTTAATGCACAAGCAGATAACTTTCAAAAGAAATTTTAATATTAATATTTTCTTTGCGCTCCCAAATCTTAATAAACAATTCCTGTATAATATCCTGGACTTGATCAGAATCATTTAATCTTGATAGCGCTATGTTATAAAGTTTATCCCAGTACCGGTCAAATAAAATATCAAAAGCTGAAGAATTGCTCAGTTTAATTGCCTCCAGTAATTGCGAATCGGTTAAATTTTTCATCTGAGTTCCTCTTCAAAATTAGAGTCTCAATGTTAAGCCAGTTTTAAGATGGTTTAACTAAAGTTGTCTATTTCTCATCGCCATGTTAAGGCTATTGATGAATAAACAATCACAGGAATCAATAGATGAATTTAAGTACTTTAGCGCGGAGCACCGGGTGATATTTTTAGCCAAAACAGGATAGCAGAACTGAAATATTAAATAGAATTCTCCATCCCGCCTGAGAAAAAGTTCAAAAAATTTTCTTCTTCAGACGAACTAAAATTGATTTAGTTGAAAGATGGTTATAATACTGTTGGAAAGCACGATTACCCTCTCATAATTCCTTTCTGCTAGTCTATTTCTATATCCTGTTTCAGATCAATTTTGTTCACTCCGATCTTCTGCGGGTGGAATACAAAATAGATCCCGCTGAAAGACAGCAATGCAGAAATACAGTAGAAAAGAAGGCTGATGATAACTGCCAGATGCTGGTCCATGTGGAAATACTGGGCGCCGTAAACGAATACGAGTTCCCTGGCACCTAAACCGCCTACAGTAAACGGAAATATGGCCACCAGAGAGGAGATCAGAAACATGAACAGGTAGGGGGAAAATTTTCCTTCAAAATTCAAGGCATACAGGAGCAGAATAACTGAAATAACCTGCATGGATTGAACCATCAGAGCTTTGAGATGTGAAAGCAAAAACTGGTGACTGTAATCCCTGAAAAAGCGTTTCATCAGGGCATAATAAGCGACAGTGCCTATGGCCACAATCAGAACAGGAACCCAGTTTGGAATACCCAGATAGGGGATAAAGATTACCAGTGCAGAAATGATCAGACCCAATGCCCATAAACCGCTCAGGCGGTCGAAAAATATGGCCTGGAATAATCTTCGTCCCTTTATTTCAAACTTTTTGCGCAGCAGAAAAATTTTATAACCATCTCCGCCAATCCCGCCCGGCAGAAATAGATTATAGAACATACCAAGCAGGTAGATCTTAAAATTGTAAGTCTCAGAAATTTTTAATCCAATACCTTTGAAAAAGGTATTTAAACGCGAAGAAGAGATTATTTGTGAGATTACAAACGCGATGAATGCTAAAAACAGGAACATCGGGTTAGACTTATTGAAGGCATCTTTCAGGTCATTGAATTCAACCTTTTTTGATACCAGATATAAGGAAAGTCCTGTAATTGAAATTTTTAACAGGATTTTAGCGAGGTTCCAGATCTTCTTTTTTTCCATTAAAAATTCGTCTTACCTGGTATGTTTTTCTGTTTGTTCCTTCAAAATAGGTACGTACATTAATTTCTGCTAAGATCCCGAAAGTGATCAGTTGGATCCCGCCCAATAGAAAAATAAGACCCAATATCAGCAAAGGTTTGCCCCAGATATCCTGGCCCATCAGTTTCAGGATCAGCAGGTAGGTATTGATCAGAATTCCGAGTCCGAGTGAAATGAATCCCATACTGCCAAAAAGATGCATCGGCTTTTGTATGTATTTCCGGAAGAAAACCATGGTGATCAGATCGGCCATCACCTTAAAGGTACGGTTGAGACCATATTTTGAACTTCCATGAATCCGGGCATGATGTTTTACATCAACCTGAGTGATGCTTGCGCCCTGTAATTTTGCCAATACGGGTATGAAACGGTGTAATTCTCCATAAATGCCAAGATCTTCGGCAATTTCACGCTTAAATACCTTCAGGGTACAGCCATAATCTTTGATATAAACTCCGGTCATTCTGCGGATAATGGCATTGGCAATTTTTGAAGGGATCTTGCGAAGGAATACACCATCCTGGCGGTTGGCCCTGTTTCCGGCAACCACATCCCAGTCTTCATCCTTCATTTTTTGAAGCATGAAAGGGATATCAGAAGGGTCATTCTGCAAATCGCCATCGATCAATGCGATATAGGTTCCTTCTGCATGATCAATTCCTGCAGTCATGGCCGTACTTTGTCCGTAATTTTTGCGTAATTCTACCAGGGTGATGTTATCATCAGCATGCTCACGAATTTGCTTCTGGGTTCCGTCATTGGAACCATCATCCACAAAAATGACTTCGTAATCTATGCTTTTCAGGGCATCACGAATGGCCGCGATCAGCGGGACGATATTATCACGTTCATTTAAAACGGTGATTACAACAGATAGTTCTCTCATTTTACCTGGTAGAGTTTGAGGTTCCGGTATGTTCTTACCAATGTCGCTTTCGGATTATTTAAATCTCTGTCAAAGGTAAAATAATAACCTGGCTTAGTATCGTCTTCTGTAAATTTCACCTGCTTCATCCTGGTACGCTGAATATAAAATATCAGGCGGTCGTGGTGGGGGATATCAAGCTCTGAAGGATGATACTGATAAAGAAAAAATGCTTGTTTTTTTGAAATATTACCTATTTCGATGGCTGCATCTCGATAATACCGGTCTTCCAGGTGTTCAAGCCTGTGCGGAATTACGAACCAGCTGAATGCCAGTCTGACCATGATCAGCAGGGCAATAAAGGCGAATAATTTTCCGGTTTTCAATTGGAAGATGGTATAGCTGATCAATCCGCCGGTCAAAGTTAATACAATGACTTTGGGAAGCAGAAAAGGGACATAATGCTGAAGGTCAAAGAATAAAGCAGCAGGGATGCATAAACTAACCGCTATTGCCAGAAGCAGCATGAGCTTATTGAAAAAAGCAGTTGTTCCCGGTAAGCGGTCGCGGTAAGTAAAATAAGCATGGCTCCAGATGATGAACAGAAGCGGGTAGAGCATCATCAGATATCGCGGCCTTGTTTGCGGAGATAGCCAGTAGACCCAGATATTGGCCAGAAAAACGATCGAGATGAATGTTAAAAATGGGTTTTGCTTAATCCCTGCTATAAAATCTCTATGAAAACAGAAAAGCAGAAGTAAGCTCGCAGGGAAAAGATGTCCGGCATGTTCAAATGGGAAAATGATGAGGTGTATTAAACTTTGGAACAGGCCCGATTCAGTTGCAGTCCTCTTGCTGCTTTGATCCCAGATGGTGCTGAAATAACCCTGCAGGTTGGGATTGTACTGGTAGTAGTTCAGGAAATAAGCGCCAATGATCAGCAGGCAAACCAGTCCGCTGAGGAGGTGCTGCCAGCCGAATAATCTTTTGAAATTTTTGGTATAGGCCAGCACAGCGATCAGGGTAAAACCCTGAAAAACGATTGAAGGCATTCCCTTGCAAAGAAATGTGATGGCTGTGATAAGATAGGAAATAAGGAAGAGCCAGAACCAGTTCTTTTTCTGAAGGAAATAAAAGATCAGCATGAAGGAGCTGAACGTTAGCCAGGAATAGAAAATATCAATATGGCCAAGCATGGAATCATATATCAGCATTCGGCCATTAAACAGGAAAAGGATCCCGCTGAGTGCCGCCATTCTTTTGTCCTTCAGAAAACAGGATACAGAAAAATAGATCGTGACCGCGAACAGGAGCATCGGGATGATCGCAGGGAGCCGTGTGGTAAATTCTGAATAATTTCCGGTAAGCCGGTAAATTCCGGCAAGCATCCAGTTGTAGAATGGGGGTTTATTGTAATAATACTCTGCACCAATCGTAGGAACAGAATAGTTATTGCTAAGGATCATTTCCAATGCAACATTCGCCCTTGTTGGTTCATCAGCAAATAGGGGCAGCATTCCAAGATTAGTAAAAAAAGCGGGTGCAGATAAGAATAAAAGGAAGGTGAATGAAGCTCCGGGATGTTTGGTCAGGAAATTTTCCAGTTTTTGCATCATATTGAGCAAAGATATAAAAGCAAAAGAGAGATTTGATTTCTCAAACCTCTCTTTTGAATATTAATCTGTAAATTAAATACTTGCCTGAACAGTATTGCCGGATGAAATAAAGTTTGAAACCGCAATATTCTGATCTAAATAATTTGATTTATAATCAGCTACAGAACCGTTGATAAACAGGCAGGTCTGCCCTTTTATCGTATTGATGATCGTTTTTGTCAGATCTGCCGGTAATGCAGGGCATCCGTGGCTTCTTCCCAGACGACCATGAGTATTTACAAAGGATTCACTTACGTAATCAGCGCCGTGAATCACTACCGCGCGATCTTTGGCATTAGTATTAAATCCTTTATCCATTCCTTCAAGCCTCATTGAAAGTCCATGCTTCCCCTGATAGGTATCACTGGTTACATAAAATCCAAGGCTGCTCTGATGTGAATTAGCCTGATTGGAAAAACGGGTAGCCATATCAAGGCCGCTGCCTTGTCCATGTGCCACCAGGGTATGAAATAAAAGCTTGCTTTTCTCCAGATCTATGATCCATAACCTCTTCTGGCTGCTTTTTCTACTGAAGTCAATGATAGTCAGGATAGCTTTCTGAGTAGAAAGCAATTGTGTTTTCTTAAGATTGTAGTAACCAACCAATGCTTTTTTAAATACATCCTGATCTAATCCGCTTTCTGCTAATCCGGCCTGATCATAAATAGAATTAACATGCTGAACGAAGAGTTCGGTCCCTGAGTTGGTATTAGCGTTAGTTAAAGTCCTGGCGGCACCTTCATCCACTGAAGTGCCAAAGAATTTTAAGTGTGATTCATTAGCTGAAACCCAGCTGATAGCAGGTATTGCAGCGATTAATAGCAGTGTGAAAATAGCCCCAAATGACTCTTTCTTCATAAATTTTTCAGTTTAATCCGGTTTAAAACGTTTTTTAAATTAATTAATTGCTGTAAACAATGAGTAAAATTGATGATATAGGCTTTTGTTTTTTGTGTTACAAAGGTACGGCTTTTCAATTTCTTTATTGTCACGGTAAAGTAGAAAGCTTATTGCTGAAAATGAGTAGTTTAGGATTTTGGTCCTGGAGATTTGAGTTCATTGGAAAAATATTTATTTGGCGTTGAGCCTTAGCGGTAGTATCCCCCGCCGGCGGGGGAATGAAAGGGGGTGGTTGGAAGAATAGATTTTTAAATAAACTAAGAAAGACCTCCCCCTGCCAACACACTAGGCCAAATGCGCCCCCCTCCAAAGGGGGATAGTGTGGCGCCTAAAGGTTTGAATTCATAAAAAATTATTTTTCTTAGTCGATTAGTCTAGACCTAGAGTAATAATCATCAAAATCACCTTAATTATAGTTCAGACAAGTAATGGCCTCCCTCCGGCCCCCTCCGAAAGAGGGGGAGGTGTGATGCTTAGGGAATTGGAGTTCAATGGAACTAGTTATTCTTGACTATTATTTCTAATCATTAGAGTCACCTTAATCATAGTTCAGACAATTGTATCCTGCAAAAAAATCAAGCAATCCTTTAATCCTAAAATCATAATCCAGACAATTAACCTATTTCAGCAAGTTCTTCCAGCTTACCATATCAGAAATGATCTTCTCCAGCTGATCAGCATTCACACGTTCCTGCTCCATGCTGTCGCGGTGCCGGATGGTAACTGTATTATCCTCAAGGGTTTGATGATCTACCGTGATACAAACAGGTGTGCCTATCGCATCCTGTCTGCGGTATCTTTTTCCGATCGAGTCTTTTTCATCATACTGTAAATTGAAGTCCAGCTTGAGAAGATCCATGATCTCACGTGCTTTTTCTGGTAAACCGTCTTTTTTTGTCAGCGGAAATATCGCCGCTTTTATCGGTGCCAGGCAAGGGTGTAAATGCAGTACGGTACGTGAATCCTGCTTTTCATCAGTACTCAGATCCTGCTCTTCATAAGCATTGCAAAGCGTTAAAAGAAATAATCTGTCCAAACCGATAGAGGTTTCAATAACATAAGGCACGTAATTCTTATTCTCAGCAGTATCAAAATATTGAAGCTTCCTGCCCGAAAATTTTTCATGCTGACTCAGGTCAAAATCAGTACGGCTGTGAATTCCTTCAACCTCTTTAAAGCCAAAAGGAAATTCAAATTCAATATCAACAGCAGCATTGGCATAATGTGCCAGTTTGGTATGGTCGTGATAACGGTATTTTTCGGCAGGGGTGCCCAAAGCAAGATGCCATTTTAGCCTTGCATCTTTCCAGTGATTGTACCATTCCATTTCAGTTCCCGGTTTCACAAAGAACTGCATCTCCATTTGCTCAAATTCGCGCATACGCATGATGAACTGTCTGGCAATTACCTCATTACGGAACGCTTTTCCGATTTGTGCTATACCGAACGGGATACGCATTCTGCCGGATTTTTGAACGTTCAGGAAATTCACAAAGATTCCCTGGGCAGTTTCAGGACGAAGATATACTTCATCAGATCCTTCGGCCATTGCGCCCATCTGGGTTGAAAACATCAGGTTGAATTGTCTGACATCCGTCCAGTTGCGCGTTCCCGAAACCGGGCAAACTATTTCATGCTGTTCAATCAGCGATTTTAATCCTGGCAGGTCATCCGCAGATAAAGCGGCTTCCATATCAGCCTGTAACTGATCTGCTTTTTCTATTTTACCATCCTTAACATAACGGACGATCTTATCCTCAAGTAAGTTATCTGCGCGGTAACGCTTTTTGGAATCTTTATTGTCAATCATAGGGTCGGCAAAGCCATCCACATGCCCGCTGGCTTTCCATACTTTGGGATGCATGAATATGGCCGAGTCGATACCAACAATATTCTCATTCAGCTGCACCATACTTTTCCACCAGTAGGTCTTCAGGTTGTTCTTTAACTCAGATCCCAGCTGTCCGTAATCATATACCGCACTTAAGCCATCATATATTTCACTTGATTGAAATACAAAACCATACTCCTTGGTGTGCGAAACCACATTTTTAAAAAGTTCGTCGTTGTTTTTGCTCATAACATTGCAAAGATAGTATTGGAGAATATATTTTGAGTTATAAGTTGTAAGTTTTAGCTTACAAGTTTTAATACTGCTTGTGAAGAGAATTTCTTAATGCTGAAAGAGGAAAGCTGAAAGTTAAAAGCAGGTATTTCAGTAAAGGTGAAATACCTGCTTTTAACTTATAAGATTGTAGGTTATAACTATTGACTTTTAACCTGAACAATTAATTCTCCATTCTCCACTCTCCATTCTCAATTCAATAACTACCTTTGAGCCATGAGTATTGTGGTAGAGAACCTCAGTAAAACTTACGGAGCGCAAAAAGCAATAGACGGAATTTCATTTCAGACTGCTCCGGGCAGTGTGGTTGGTTTTTTGGGTCCGAATGGTGCCGGAAAATCTACAACAATGAAAATTCTAACCTGCTATATACCTCAAACTTCAGGAACTGCATCCGTTTGTGATTTCGATGTCAGTACCCGCTCAATGGAGGTGCGCCGCCATATTGGCTATCTGCCTGAACATAATCCGCTCTATCTGGAGATGTATGTTCGTGAAGCACTGACATTTATCGGAGCCATACATCAGGTTGAAAATCCTCAAAAACGTATTGATGAGGTCATTGAACTTTGCGGACTAGGAGAGGAACAGAATAAGAAGATCAGTGCTTTGTCAAAAGGTTACCGGCAGCGTGTGGGACTTGCGCAGGCTATTTTTGCCGATCCGAAAGTATTGATTCTCGATGAGCCCACCTCCGGTCTTGATCCTAATCAGGTTATCGGTATCCGTAATCTGATCACTGAATTGGGAAAAACTAAAACGGTGATACTTTCCACCCATATTATGCAGGAAGTTGAGGCAGTCTGTGAGCAGGTAATCATCATCAGTAAGGGTAAGATCGTTGCCGATGATAAGCTGAGCAGCCTGAAAGCGGCTCATTTGAACAAGAGTCTGGAAGACATATTTATTGAATTAACCGGCTTGGGTGTTTAATAAGCTGAATATAATTATTTAAAATTGCCGACAGAATAAACATCAAACCCCTTAAAGTGCTAAGTATCCTCAGTAAAGAAATAAATGGTTTTTTCAGCTCGCTGGTGGCCTATATTACCATGGCAGTTTTTCTGCTGGTCACAAGCCTTTTTCTTTGGGTTTTTCCCGATTCCAGTATTCTGGATTATGGTTATGCCGGCCTTGACAGCTTTTTTAATGTGGCGCCTTACCTGTTCATGTTTCTTATTCCGGCAATAACCATGCGCTCGCTGGCAGAAGAGCGAAAGGATGGAACATTTGAACTTCTGGCAACCCGTCCTTTAACTGACTGGCAAATAGTATGGGGCAAATATCTGGCTTCCTTACTAATCGTTGTGCTGACACTTGTACCGACACTCATTTATTATATTAGCGTTTATCAGTTGGGTGTAATAAAGGGGAATGTTGATACCGGAGCCGTGATCGGATCCTATCTCGGTTTGATATTATTGGGAGGGGCTTTCACATCCATTGGTTTGTTTACATCTGCTCTGGGGAAAAATCAGATCATCGCATTTACCATTTCTGTATTCCTTTGCTTTTTCACCTTCAGCGGTTTTGATTCAATCAGCACAATTATCTCTTTCCGGGGTGTTGAAGACTTTTTAACAGGCCTTGGCATCAATCAGCATTATCAGTCGATTAGCAGAGGGCTGCTGGATACCCGCGATCTGATTTATTTTCTAAGTCTTTCAGGAATATTCCTTTTATTCACTAAAACGGTATTGGGAGGCAGAAAATGGTGAACCGCCGTAAAAATGATCTGAGTTTGTTATTCATTGTACTTGCCGGTATTGTGTTGCTGAATGTACTTTCAGCATTGTTCTTTACCCGCTTTGATTTTACCGCAGAGAAGCGGTATACACTCTCACCCAGTACCAGGGGCAGTCTCGGCGAACGTAAGGAGGAGGTGCGGATTACAGTTTATCTGGAAGGTGACTTTCCTGCAGGATTTAAACGATTAAGAAGTTCAACCGCAGATCTTTTGAGGGATTTTAAATCCTACTCGAATGGAAATCTGAATTTTGATTTTGTAAATCCAATGTCAGGAGATCAGAAATCGCAGGAAGAAGCTTATCAGCAACTGACTGATAAAGGGATTGAACCTACTAATCTGAGCGTTAAGACCGGGGATGGGATGTCGCAGAAAATAATTTTCCCGGCGGCCTTAATTACGTACAATGGGGTTCAGATTCCTGTCAGGCTGTTGCAGACCCGTTCCGGTATCAGTCCGGAGGAAGTATTAAATAATTCCATACAGAACCTGGAATATGCCTTTGCAAGTGCCATTAAAAAAATAAGCAGAAATGAATCAGGGCGAATAGGTTTTACTGAAGGACATGCTGAATTAAATGACCTGCAGCTAAGTGATGCAATGAAATCTCTGGGAGATTCCTATGAGGTTGGCCGGGTGAAATTGAGTACCATTTCATTTTCAGGACTTGATCAATTGAGATTACTGATCATCGTCAAGCCTGAAAAGGCCTTTACTGAGGCTGAGAAATATAAGATCGATTATTTTGTGATGAATGGGGGAAGAGTAATCTGGTCTCTGGATCAGGTCAATGCTGAGCTCGACAGTCTTCGCGGAGCCTCGGAGCAGCTTGCTTTTTCAAAAAAACTGGACCTGGATGATATGCTTTTTAAATACGGGGTGAGGCTGAACTATACGCTCCTTGCTGATATGAATTGCGCCCAGATTCCACTCAACGTTGGAGCCGTCGGCGGGCAATCGCAGATTCAGCTTTTACCCTGGTTGTTTTATCCTGTTTTTATACCCCTTTCCACGCATCCTCTGGTGAAAAATCTCGATGGAATCCGTTCGGAGTTTCCCGGAACGATTGATCTTATTGCAGTGAAAGATGTCAGGTCTGAAGTGATCTTAGCATCTTCACCTTTCAACCGCCAGCTGGAAGTTCCAGGCATGCTCTCTCTTCAAATGGTGGAGCATGAACCTGATCCAAAGTTGTTTCAGTCCGGCCCTAAACCGGTAGGAGTACTTTTGGAAGGTTCATTCCCTTCCAATTTCAAAAACAGACCTGTCCCTGCAGGGATTTCAGAGAAAGTAACTATCCCGGAGAAAAGTAAACCGGGGAAGATGATCGTTCTTGCCGATGGAGATATCTTTAAAAATCAGATCAACACGACCGATGGTTCAGCCTATCCCTTAGGCTTTGATCGTTATACCAGGGAACAATATGCGAATAAGAATTTCCTTCTTAATGCGGTAGATTACCTATGCGATGATTCAGGGATCATCAGCCTGCGCAATAAGGAAATTAAACTGCGTCTGCTCGACAGGGCAAAGATCCGACAGGAAAAAACCTTCTGGCAGCTAATTAATATCGGAATGCCGTTAATATTGTTGATAGTTTTCGGTATTTTTCAACATTACTATCGTATCCGTAAGTATACACGTTAATTTGTATATTTTTGACCTGTAAATTCCGCTGGTCAATACTTATATTAGCGATTAACAGCTGATTAGGAACTACCAAAAAGCTTTACTATTATTGTTTTTCAGATATTTGAATATGAGATTTATAGTTTCAACATCAACATTATTAAAGCAGCTATTAGCTGTTAATGGTGCATCCAGCAGCAGCACGGTATTGCCTATTCTTGAAAATTTCTTATTTGAGATCAAGAGTGGCTTATTAACTGTTTCTGCAACAGATTTGCAGACCAGTATGACCACTTCTTTGGCTGTTGAGTCAAAGGAAGATGGTAAAGTGGCCATTCCTTCAAAAATCCTGCTCGAAACTTTAAAAACTTTGCCGGATCAACCGATCTCTTTTTCAGTAGATGATAAAACATTTGCCATTGAGATCAGTGCAGGTGACGGAAAGTACAAACTGAGTGGCGAGAATGGAGATGATTTTCCAAAGATCCCTGTTGTTGAAAATCCTTCTTCGGTAGCCATGCCTGCATCAGTGTTGGCTGAAGCTATAAATAAAACTCTTTTTGCAGTCAGCGGAGATGAATTACGTCCGGCAATGACCGGGGTATATTGCCAGTTGAGTCCGCAGCATATTACTTTTGTTGCTACCGATGCCCATAAACTGGTCAGATACCGTCGTCTGGATACGAAGTCTGAATCTCCTGCAACTTTTATTCTGCCAAAGAAAGCGCTCACACTTTTAAAAGCATCCCTTCCTGCTGATGATGCGAGTGTTGCTGTGGAATATAATAATACCAGCGCATTTTTCAGGTTCGGTAATATTAACCTGATCTGCCGGCTGATTGATGAACGATATCCGGATTATGAGGCTGTAATTCCAGCAAATAACCCGAATAAACTTATAATTGACCGTTCGCTATTCCTGAACTGTCTGCGTCGAGTGGTTATTTTCGCAAACAAAACAACCCATCAGGTGCGCTTAAAAATTACAGGCAGCGAGTTGAATATTTCATCAGAGGATATAGATTTCGCGAATGAAGCACATGAACGCCTTTCCTGCCAGTATGAAGGAGAGGATATGGAGATTGGCTTCAATGCCAAGTTTCTCATCGAAATGCTGAATAACCTTGGAGGTGAAGAGGTATTGCTTGAGATGAGTAGTCCGAACCGTGCCGGATTATTAATGCCTCAGACTCATGATGAGCAGGAAGAAGTTCTGATGCTGGTTATGCCTGTGATGTTAAACAATTATGTATAGATTTTTGAACAGTTTGATGTAAATACGGTTACTGTTTATCGTTTTTAGCAAAATGGCCTGGTTCTTGAACCAGGTCATTTTGTTATATAGCCAATTTGGCTTCATTATAAACTAAAAATTGAATTATGAAAACATCAAATCAATTAAGCAAGTATCAATTTCCCGGTCTGTTAGCCGGGCTTGTTGCAGCTACTATGCTGTTAAGCTCCTGCAGTAAAGATAATAATGAAGTGATTATTGAAGGACAGGTAAAGGTTATGATCGTTAATGCAGCGTCGGGTTCACAGGCGCAGGACTTTTACCTCGACAATTCGAAGGTGAATACCGAGGCGGTTGCGTATTCACAAAGTACCTCTTACATTTCAACCGGCGCAGGTAACGAACGAAAGGCTGAATTTAAGAATAGCGGCAGTGCCAGCGCCAACTTTACAGGGTACGTGGATTTGACTCAAAATGAAAATTACACCTTCTTTTACACAGGAAAAGCAGATGGGTCAGGAAACAGCAGTGCGGTATTTAAGGATGAAAAGGCCAGTCCTTCTGCTAACAAGGCGAAGGTAAGATTTGTTAATCTTGCAGAGGGTCTTGCAAGCGCTAACCTGCTGGTCACAGGAGGAATTGTATTTGCATCAAATGTGGCTTTTGGAAGTGCCTCTAATTTCTCTGAAGTAGATCCGGGTACATTTGCACTGCAAACAGTGCTGACTACCAGTACTTCAACTTCCGTCGACCTGGGTAGTTTTACCCTGCAGGCCGGCAAAATCTATACAATTTATACAAGTGGATCTTTAACGGGAAGCACCCAATCTGCCATATCAGCAAAACTCCTCACGCACAATTAATCATTCTAATGCAATTAAAACAGAAAATTCAGGGCGTTTGTCCTGAGTTTTCTATTTTTGCAGGAAACCATAGATCAAATTGGAACTTATTCAGCAGCTTCTCGACTTCATCCTTCATATTGATAAGCATTTAATAGAGATTGTTCAGGATTATCAGACCTGGACTTATCTGATACTTTTTCTGATCATTTTTGCTGAAACGGGTTTTGTTATTACTCCATTTTTACCGGGTGATTCCCTGCTGTTTGCAGCCGGCGCAATCATCGCAAAGCCTGAAAGCGGTCTGAACATTTTTCTCATGTGTCTGCTGCTCATCATAGCCGCGGTCCTTGGCGATCTTGTCAATTACCATATAGGCAATTTCATCGGTCCGAGGGCTTTTAGCGGAAAATATAAATTCCTTAAAAAAGAATACCTCGACAAAACCCAGGAATTTTATGAGAAACATGGAGGTAAGACGATCATTTACGCACGTTTTATTCCGATTATAAGAACCTTTGCGCCCTTTGTGGCTGGAATAGGCACAATGAGCTATCTCCGGTTCGCTTCCTACAATGTTACAGGCGGTGTTTTATGGGTAACATCATTCCTTTTTATCGGATATTTCTTTGGAGGATTACCGGTAATTAAAGAAAATTTCACTTATGTGATATTCGGAATAATATTCCTCTCTATTCTGCCTCCTGTGATTGAATTGATTCGTGAAAAGCGAAAAGGAAGATCTTAAATGCAGAATTTTCTTTTTTTATTTACCTGCGATACCTCATTGATTTAATTCCTTTTTATCCCATTATTCATTTTAAAATCTAAGCTTTGGAAATCATAAGCAATATCTTCGATTATATCCTTCATATTGATAAATACCTGATTAAGATAGTCAGTGATTACCGCACCTGGACTTACCTGATCATTTTTATGATTATTTTTGCCGAAACCGGCTTTGTTGTCACACCTTTCCTGCCCGGAGATTCATTGCTGTTTGCGGTGGGTGCACTCATTGCAAAAGGGGATACCGGACTGAATATCTATATGATGGCTTTGCTTTTAATTACTGCGGCAATTACAGGCAATACCCTTAATTACACGCTGGGGAACTTTCTGGGGCCGAAGGTTTTTAAACCCGGCAACAGGGTTCTTAAGCTGGAATACTATGTTAAGACAAAAGATTATTTTAATAAAAAAGGTGGTAATATGCTGATAATCAGTCGTTTTATGCCAATATTCAGAACGCTGACGCCCTTTGTTGCCGGTGTTGGGAAAATGAATTTCGGTTCATTTACCTATTATAATGTTGTGGGCGGAGTTCTATGGATTGTAAGTTTTCTCGGTATCGGCTTTATATTTGGCAACATTCCATTTATTAAGGATAACTTCACTTATGTCATGCTGGTTATCATTATTTTAACGATACTGCCTGCCGTATTCGCCGCTTTCAGGGCAAAGAGTACAATAGAGGGATAAGGTATTTAGTTTTCTTCCCTGCCAATAATCTGTCCCTGATTAAATAATTTATCAGTGTGCTCTGAATTCAACCTTTCATCCTTACTGATCTCCTTTTTAAAGAAATTTTTGAGCTGAGGCTGTCCGGCATCTATCCATGCAGAATACCAAAAACTTCCGGTCATAAAGATCGATGCACGCATCTGCTTTTCGACCATGCCTTTCAGGGCTTTATGATAGGCTCCTGAATATTCTTTGGAATACTGCCGCTCAACTCTTCCATTACGTTCACTGTAGGTATATTTAAGATCGGATGCCATGGTTTGGTTTAATCTTGCTTCGGTTAACAGGGTAGAATCCAAATAGCTGTGACTGTTTCTGACAATTTTCCAGGCTCCCTTTAACGGGTTTTCGAGGTATCGGGCAGGCCCGGCAATAAAATCATATTCGGATGAAAAAAGTTCAGGAAGACGGCTTTCCCAAAAGCCATGGATGCCGGTTTGCCCGCTTAATTGTCCGTTATAATTTTCGCTTGTATGCAGGGGAACATGCGCATCTGAAACATAGTGCCCCAGATCTGCAGATATTCTCAGGATCCGGATCGAGTCGCCTTCCTTAAATGCCTTAACAAGTGAGTAGTAAGACCTTTCAATTTGCCAGGGGACGATTCCGTTTTCCAGCAGGATTTTAGCAGAGTATTTTGATTCAGCATCACTCCATTTTTGTGGCATGCTATCGAACGGTTGTTTGCCATATCTGTCGGCGTCAATAAAATGCCTGGAAGCCTCTGCAGTGTCTGAATAGCGGCGTTTGTCTGCATCTACTGCATGATCAGTGATAAACAGGATATTGTTTTTATAAAAACGGATCATGTCGCCGGGTAAAATGAATACAGCCATACGATTAATGCGCTGATGAGCGAAAAAACCCCAGGATGAACAGGCAATCCATGTGAGTAAAATCAAATGGATAAACAAATTTTTCCGGATTTTCATGGGATCAGTGTTCAATCCGGACAAATTTGATTTTTTTTATTTCCTTAATTAAACAAGTTATCAAACGGTTGTATTCGTGATCAAACGGTTTGAATACAGTCGCTAAACCGGTGATGTACCCGCTATGTTTTCGATTTTCAATGGCTTGAAATTTACTGTCCTTCTTTTTTTAAATTATGCTTTGTATTTTAAAATAATCGGCATATATTTGCAGTCCTTAAAAGAAGGACGGAATATTAAGCTTAAGAAATGGCAAATCATAAATCATCGATAAAAAGAATCAGATCAAACGCAGCTAAGCGTTTACGTAATCGCTATCAGGCGAAAACCACCAGATCCGCAATCAAAAGATTACGTACAACTACTGAAAAATCAGAAGCGACTCCGCTTTTAAGTAAAGTGATCTCTATGCTTGATCGTTTGGCAAAAAAGAACATCATCCACAAGAACAAAGCCTCTAATAATAAATCCAAACTGACAAAATTTGTTAACGGATTAAAATAATCTTTAAAGATCTTTGAAAAAGGGGTACCGTTTAATCAGTACCCCTTTTTTATTTTTCCGTGTTTCCATAAATTTAATTATGGAAACCTATGACCATAAAATAACCATTAAAGCATGGGCTGAAGAAGACCGTCCCAGGGAGAAGCTTTCACAACAGGGCAGAAGAAGCCTCAGTGATGCCGAACTCATTGCCATACTGATCGGATCTGGGAATGTTAATGAGAGCGCGGTTGAGCTTAGTAAACGCATTCTTTATGCCTGTGACTACGATCTGAACCAGCTCGCCCGACTCAGTATTGCCGATCTATCCAGATTTAAAGGAATTGGTGAAGCCAAAGCCATCACCATTATTGCTGCCCTGGAGCTTGGCAGGCGAAGAAAAGAAACGGCAAGTATTCAGCGTGTTCAGGTTAGTACAAGTATTGATGTATACCAGTCCATTGTATCTCAGTATAAAGATCTGAATCATGAAGAATTCTGGATTCTGCTCCTGAACCGGGCAAATAAGATCACTTCCAGGCATTTGGTGAGTAAAGGGGGACAGGCAGGAACCATTGCTGATCCCAAAATCATTTTCAATATTGCCTTAGAAAATCATGCGGCTTCTGTCATACTCACCCACAATCATCCTTCCGGAAATTTAAAGCCAAGCCAGGCAGATCTGGAATTAACACGTAAACTGAGGTCAGCCGGGCAGTTTTTGGATATTCCCGTGCTTGATCATCTGATCATTACCGATCAGGGCTTTCTGAGTTTTGCTGATGAAGGTTTATTGGGTTAATATAAAGATCCGATGAGCCTAAGTCATCCGGTCTGTTCAGCATATCTCATATCTCATATCTCAAATCTCGTATCTCTTGCTATCTTTGTCGTTTAGCTTTTTAGAACATGAAGATCTCTTATAAGTGGCTGCAGCAATTCATCCAAACAACAAAAACTCCCGAAGAACTATCGCTTATCCTGACCAATATCGGACTGGAAGTAGAAAGCCTTGAAAAGGTACAGACTATTCCCGGGGGGCTGGAAGGATTGGTAATCGGTTACGTTAAAGAATGTGGCCAGCATCCTAATGCTGACCGTCTGAAAGTAACCAGGGTAGATGTTGGCTCAGGGGAAGATCTTCAGATCGTTTGCGGAGCTAATAATGTAGCCGCGGGGCAAAAAGTGGTTGTGGCAACAGTAAATACTAAAGTTTATCCAACAACGGGAGAGCCCTTTAAGATCAATAAATCAAAGATTCGCGGTGAAGTTTCAGAGGGAATGATCTGTGCTGAAGATGAGATCGGTTTAGGCCATGATCATGATGGAATTATGGAGCTT
>JBAZCD010000007.1:12171-18629 GCA_041671205.1 Pedobacter sp. | reverse complement strand
TGGATCTGATCTATTGTCATCGTCCGGATAAGGAAACTCCAATAGAGGAAACAGTTTGGGCAATGCACCAGTTGATTCAGCAGGGAAAAGCTCTGTACTGGGGAACTTCTGAGTGGAGTGCTCTGGAGATTATGCAGGCTCATTATTTTGCAGAAAAGAATCATTTGGTTCATCCGGTAATGGAACAGCCTCAGTATAATATGCTTTGGCGTGATAAAATGGAGATGGAATTCTTATTGCTGTTCAGAGATTTTGGCATGGGAACAACTATCTGGAGTCCAATGGCTTCCGGTTTACTTTCCGGAAAGTACAACGATGCAGATCCAAAGGATGCACGTTTCAGCATGGATAATCTCGAATGGTTAAGAAACAGGCTGCTTGTTGAGGCAAATATCCGCAAGGTTAAATTGCTGCAGGGACTTGCAGAGAGATTGAATACTACGTTGGCAAAACTCGCAATCGCATGGTGTTTGAGAAATCCCAATGTAAGTACTGTTATTTTAGGTGCATCCAAAGCCTCTCAGCTAATCGAAAACCTGACAGCTCCGGAAATCGTTCCTTTGCTTACAGATGAAATAATGGCAGAAATAGATGAGATTACAGGAACTAAACCACAGGTTATAATTCCTTAAATAAATAAAGGCTGACAGGGTTTAGAATCCTGCCAGCCTTATTACCCTGTCAGCGTTATAATATGTCTGTTAATTTAAAGGTATCCTTAACCCGGATGCCTTTTTCTGTTTCCTGGAGGGTACAGCACTCGTTTATCGGGTCATGTTCCAGGTAGAGGATATAATCGTTTTGAACAGCCTCTGTAAGAAATTTCTTTTTCTCATTCAGGGTCTTGAGCGGAAACATATCATACGACATCACATAAGGCATCGGGATATGTCCGATAGAAGGGAGCATATCGGCCATATAAAGGATGGTCCTGCCTTTATAACTGATCTGGGGCAGCATCATGGCATCAGTATGCCCGAAAGCAAAGCGAATCCTGATATGGTCGGTAAAAGCTACCCCATCAATGGTATCAATAAACTTTAATTTGCCGCTTTCCTGAATAGGCAGGATATTTTCTTTCAAAAATGAGGCCTTTTCACGATCGTTTGGATGAACAGCCCATTCCCAGTGTGCTTTATTGCTCCAGTAAGTTGCGTTCTTAAAAGCAGGCACAAGGCTTCCGTCCTCCAGCTTTTTTATAGAACCACCGCAGTGGTCAAAATGAAGATGGGTGAGAAATACATCAGTGATATCATCCTTTGAGAAACCATGGTTCTCAAGTGATCTTTCAAGCGTGTCATCACCATGAAGGTAATAATGTTTTAAAAATCGCTCATCCTGCTTGTATCCGATCCCATTATCGACAAGGATCCGGCGGTCTCCATCCGCTATCAGGAGGCATCGCATAGCCCAGTCGCACAGATTGTTTTCATCAGCGGGATTGGTCCTTTGCCAGATTGATTTTGGAACAACTCCAAACATCGCCCCGCCATCCAGCTTAAAATATCCCGCATTTACCGTATATAATTTCATCTTACTGAATGTGGTACTCAATTATCAACTGTCAATTCTTAACTATTTATAGGTGTATCACCTCACCATAAGCATCAGCTGCTGCTTCCATGATCGCTTCACTCATTGTTGGGTGCGGATGCACTGTTTTAACGATATCCATACCAGTGGTCTCCAGTTTTCTGGCTACAACAACTTCTGCGATCATTTCAGTTACATTCGTACCGATCATATGTGCTCCAAGAAACTCTCCGTATTTGGCATCGAAGATCACTTTTACAAAACCGTCCTTAGCTCCGGCAGCACTGGCTTTTCCTGATGCTGAAAAAGGGAATTTTCCAACTTTGATCTCATATCCTGCAGCTTTCGCAGCTTTTTCTGTATAACCAACAGACGCAATCTCAGGAGAGCAATAGGTACAACCCGGAATGTTATTATAATTCAATGGCTCAGGGTGATGGCCTGCGATTTTCTCAACGCATATAATGCCTTCGGCTGAGGCAACGTGTGCCAGTGCCTGCCCCTTAACAATATCACCAATGGCATAAACACCTTCGATATTCGTTTTATAGTAATCATCTACCTGCACGCGTCCCTTATCCACTATAACACCAACTTCTTCAAGCCCGATATTTTCAAGATTAGGACTTACACCGATAGCAGAAAGTACGATATCACACTCAATCGTTTCTGTGCCTGTGGAAGTTTTAACAAGTACTTTGCATCCGTTTCCTGTTGTGTCAACCGACTCCACATTAGCGCCGGTCATAATATTGATTCCTGCTTTTTTAAAGCTTCTCAGCAATTGTTTAGATACATCTTCATCTTCTACAGGAACGATATTGTCAAGGTATTCTACAATGGTTACTTTGGTTCCGATTGCATTATAGAAATAAGCAAATTCAACTCCAATAGCCCCCGAACCAACCACCACCATTGACTTTGGCTGCTGCGGTAATACCATCGCCTGGCGGTATCCGATCACTTTTTTACCATCCTGTTTAAGGTTAGGCAATTCTCTTGAACGGCCTCCCGTTGCAAGGATGGTGTGTTTAGCAGAATAGTCTTTTGCAGAACCATCCGGTCCTTTAACTTCAACTTTTCCGCCTTTCTTTATTTTTCCTGTGCCCATGATCACATCGATCTTATTTTTCTTCATCAGGAACTGAACCCCTTTACTCATGCCATCGGCAACATTACGGCTTCTTTTAATAATGGCACCGAAATCAGCCTCAAAGCCCTGAACGTTTATTCCGTAATCTGCTGCATGGTTGATGTATTCAAAGACATTAGCACTTTTTAAAAGAGCCTTTGTGGGAATACAGCCCCAGTTCAAACAAATTCCACCCAGTGATTCGCGTTCAACAACGGCAACTTTTAAGCCTAATTGTGCCGCACGAATTGCTGCAACGTAACCACCTGGTCCGCTTCCGATAACTATGATGTCGTAGTTCATATTAAATATTTGTAATAAAATAGAGATTTAGGGCAAATCTAACAAAATACTTATCGGGTTGAAAATATTTGACTTGACTATGATCAGGGATTTATGCTTTAATTGTTGAAAAGTATTAATTGTCGAAAAATAAGCTAAAAATTAATACTAAGTTAATATTGAAAATAGAGCATATTTAGAACAGGCTATTTATCTTTGCGCAGATTAGAACAAACCAATTAATCAATCTTACTTAAAATACAATTTATGAAGAAGTTTTTACTCTCAACATTTGTTGTGGTACTTACTGCATTTGGTCTTAGTGCACAGGTAACAACAAGCAGTTTGTCGGGTACTATCCGCGATTCTAAGGAATCGCTTATTGGTGCTACGATAAAGGCTACACATCAGCCAACAGGTACCGTTTACGGTTCCTCTTCCGGTATCGACGGAAGATTCAATATCCCTAACATGCGTGTAGGAGGTCCATATCTTATCGTGGTATCCTATGTGGGTTATCAATCAGAGTCATTCAGTGAAGTAATACTGAAACTGGGTGAGCCTTTTGTTTTAAATGTATTATTGTCTGCATCGGGAAGAGAGCTGCAGGAGGTTGTAATTACAGCCCAGAATCCTAATTCAGTATTGAATGCAAACCGTACCGGCTCAACAACCAACCTTGGCCGTGCTCAGATTCAGAATGTGCCTACGGTTAGCAGGAGTGTGAATGATCTTACTAAATTTACCCCACAAGCAAATGGAGCATCCATCGGTGGCGGAAATTATCGTCAGAACAACTTTACCGTGGATGGTTCTGATTTTAACAATCAATTCGGAATTGGCAGTAATTTACCGGCAGGTGGTTCACCAATCTCTATCGATGCGATTGAAGAAGTTTCAGTGAATGTAACACCGTATGACGTTAGAATGTCTGGTTTTGTGGGCAGTGCTATTAACGCTGTTACGCGTTCAGGAAGAAATGATTTTTTCGGAAATGCTTTTTTTGGATTTAGAAATGAAAGTAATCAGGGAAATAAAGTTGGTGGAAATAACATTGTTTTACAACCTCTCGATGAAACTCAGTTTGCTCTTAGCTTAGGTGGACCGATCATTAAAAACAAACTCTTTTTCTTCGCAAATATTGACCGAACCAGTCAGGTTAGACCTGGTCAGAGTAGAATGGCAGCTTCACCATCTGCACCATTTGGTTCTAATCCAAATATCGCTCGTCCAACAATGTCAGAATTGGACAATATTCGCAGTTATTTGATGAGAACATACAATTATGATCCCGGGATCTATCAGGGATATGCTAATGAAAGCTATAATAATAAAATCTTAGCCAGATTGGACTGGAATATTAATAAAGATCACCGTTTCAATATTCGCTATAATCAGGTTGAAAGTGCCACACCTTCTTTTATCAGTACTTCAACCAGCGGATTAGGATTTAATTTCCCGAATAATGGTGGCAGGAATAGTCCGGGTCACCTTCATTTCAGCAATTCAAACTATACTCAGGAAGCTAATCAGTACTCATTGGCTGCTGAATTGAACTCTTCATTTGGTTCTAAACTTTCAAATACTCTGAGAGGAAGTTTTACACACCAGAATGATCCAAGAGGATCAGAAAGTGATGTTTTTCCTTTGGTTGATATCATGAAAGATGGTACGGCTTTTACAACTTTCGGATATGAGCCTTTTACATATGGAAACTTAAGAGATGTTCAAACCTATAGTTTCACAGATAATCTAACCATGAGTTTAGGAAATCATGAATTAACACTTGGTTTACAAATGGATTTCAGTACCACCAAGAATGGTTTTCAGCGTTTCGGAACTGGTGCATACCGTTTCAATTCCTGGGATGATTTTGTGAATGGGGTAAAACCAAATGATTATGCAATCACTTATTCGCTATCACCGGGTTATGCCCAGGCTTTCCCAACCTTTAAATTTCAGCAGTATTCAGCCTATTTTCAGGATAACTTCCGTATAGGAGAGAAACTGAATATCACAGCAGGTTTACGCTTTGAGTTGCCTACTTATCCGGATGTACCCGAAATCAAAACCCATCCTTTAATCGCTCCGCTAACTTTTTCTGAAGGCAGAAAATTGGATACCGGAGTATTACCTAAGGAAAGAATCATGTTGTCTCCAAGAATTGGCTTCAACTATGATGTTAAAGGTGATCGTTCATTACAGTTGAGAGGTGGAACCGGTATCTTTACCACTAAAGTTCCTTTTGTTTGGATCGTGGCTCAATCAGGTGATGCTGGTCTTATTCAGTTTACGCAAAACTGGAACGGTACAGCTAATACTCCGGGACCATTCAGTCAGGATATCCGGAAATATCTTCCTGCAACACCTCCGGCAGCTGGAACTTCTATTCCTGCAACAATCAGTGCCATTGATCCTGATTTCAAATTTCCACAAACATGGAAAAGCAGCCTGGCATTGGATGCTAAATTACCCTGGGGAATGGTGGGTACTTTGGAAGGTATTTACAATAAAGACCTGAATATTGCCAAGGGATACAACGTGAACCTTGTTGATCCAAAACCATTAAATATTTCAGGATATCCTGATAACCGTCCAATATACCCATCTGCAAACGTTGATAAGTTCATTAACAAGTTGACCAGTACAGGACAAGCCAGCGCAACAGCAACAGGTGCACTTAATCCTGTAGTCTTAGATAACGCGAAAGATGGTCATTCATGGTTCTTAACAGCTTCTCTGAGTAAAAGCTTCAATAAAGGATTTTCTGCCCAGTTGTCCTATACAAGAAGTGAACAAAAAGTGCTTTATGATGGTGGTGGTGATCAGTTATTTAATACCTGGTCATTTACTCAGAACTCAAATACCGGAAACGACCCGGGTTTGAGCTACTCAAACTTTAATATTCCCCATCGTGTGATTGCTGGCCTTTCTTATCGTAAAGAATATATTAAGAATCTGGCAACAGCAGTGTCCATGTTCTTCGAGGCTTCACACCAGGGAAGATTCTCATATACTTACTCAACTGACTTTAATCGTGACGGACAGACTAATGACCTGATCTATATTCCAAAGGATGCAAGTGAGATCACATTCGCAGCCCGTCCGGCATCTTCTGCTACCAGTAATGTTGCTTACCCAGCGCAGCAGCAAAGTGATCTGTTTTTCGCTTATATAGAGCAGGATGATTACCTGAAAAAGAATAAAGGAAAGTATGCAGAACGTAATGGTGGTAAACTTCCGTGGAGAAATCAGGTAGATGTCAGATTGACTCAGGAAATTTTCAAAGACTTTGGTAAATCCAAAAATAATTTCCAGTTCACCATGGATATTATGAACTTTGGCAATCTTTTGAGCAGCAAATGGGGTAATGTTAATTTTGTTCAGACTGCAGCTGTACTTGTTCCTCAGAACGTAGCAGCTCTTACTCCTGGAGGAACAACAAAACCTACATTCTGGTTAAATACATTTAATAACAAGCCAGTGAATTCAACTTTTGGAACTACCCAGA
>JBAZCD010000007.1:11440-12161 GCA_041671205.1 Pedobacter sp. | reverse complement strand
TGCTTCAACATATTATTTGCAATTTGGTTTCCGTTACAATTTTCAGTAACAGGTTATCAATGACAAGTCCTAAAATAGGTTGACTATTTTTTGATTACAAACATTGATAAAAAAGCTCAAACATCCACCATAGATGTTTGGGCTTTTTTGAATAAAATAATTCTTAAGTCGGGTTTTCAGCTTTTTTGGCAGTTTATATATTCTGATAAACCAGAGATGAGCAGGATATCAGATGAATAAGTTCCTGGTAAACTGATCTTGAAGTAAATAAAAGGGCTGACAGGGTTTAAAAAACCCCTTCAGTTAATATTCAGTTATAAACAAATTCTCCATAGGGAGTACGGATCGTTACCTGCTTTTTCTCCGAATCCTCAACACGACCAATAATTTGTGCATCTACATTGAATTCCTTAGAAATCCGGATGATATCTGCGGCAATTTCTGATGGAACATAAAACTCCATCCGGTGTCCCATATTGAAGACCTTATACATTTCTTTCCAGTCTGTACCGGATTGCTCCTGGATCAAGCTAAAAAGAGGAGGTATAGCCATCATATTATCTTTGATGATATGAAGTTTATCTATAAAGTGAAGGATCTTGGTTTGCGCCCCTCCGCTGCAGTGTACCATCCCATGAATCTGAGAACGGTGCTTATCCAGGATATTTTTAATGATAGGAGCATAGGTCCTGGTAGGTGAAAGAACCAGCTTGCCAGCAGT
>JBAZCD010000007.1:0-11430 GCA_041671205.1 Pedobacter sp. | reverse complement strand
TCAGGCTTTCATTATAGGAGGTAGATGGTATATGGATAGGGTCTGTCAGTTTTTTATTTCCTGAAAACAGAAGTTCATAAGGTACAGCAGGATCATAACTTTCGGGATATTTCTCGGCAATGTATTTATAAAAAACATCATGCCTGGCTGAAGTCAGGCCGTTTGAGCCCATTCCTCCATTATATTCTTCTTCATAACTTGCTTTACCATAGGAAGACAAGCCTACGATCACATCGCCATTACGAATACGGTCATTTGAAATTATATCCGACTTTTTCATTCTGCAGGTAACAGTAGAGTCGACAATGATTGTTCTCACTATATCTCCTACATCAGCAGTTTCCCCACCGGTCGAATAAATGCCTATACCTAAATCGCGTAACCCGCTCAGAATCTCTTCAGTTCCATTGATCAGTTCTGCAATGACCTCACCCGGTACAAGATTTTTATTTCTGCCGATAGTTGATGATAATAAAATATTATCTGTTGCTCCAACGCATAACAGGTCGTCGAGATTCATAATGATCGCATCCTGTGCGATGCCTCTCCACACAGAAATATCGCCTGTTTCTTTCCAGTAAACATAGGCAAGAGATGATTTTGTACCTGCGCCATCAGCATGCATGATATTGCAATATGCATCATCTGAACCCAGAATGTCCGGTATTATCTTGCAGAAGGCCTTAGGAAAAATACCCTTATCTATATTTTTGATGGCATTGTGCACATCTTCTTTATCGGCAGAAACGCCCCGCTGGTTATATTTTAGGTCTGACATTGATGCAAAAGTAGTATTTAGAAATGAGATGTGAGAAATGAGATTCGGCTATAAACGACAAAGTTCCGCCGAAGCAGAACTTTGTCTCATATCTAAAATCTCATATCTACTTGATAAACAACAGCTCTCTGAATTTAGGAAGAGGCCATTTTGTATCATCAACCAATTGCTCCAGTTTATCAACATGGTAACGGATAGGATCGAAATAGGACTTCACTTTTTCATCATACGCAATAGACTTATCCCGGATATCCTCAATGTTATTTGCTTTTTTACGCTCATTGACCATTTCCAGATTTGCAGTTCTGATGAAGTTGACATGTAATGATATTTTCTTAATGATATCAAGCTGAGCCTGATAGGTTTCTTCACCTAATCCGATCTCTTTCAAACCTCTAACATTGTCGATCAGTGTAGTCTGATAATTAATAGCGGTTGGAATGATTATATTATCAACCAGATCTCCCATCACACGGGCTTCTATCTGAAGCTTTTTGAAATAGCTTTCCAGTAAGATCTCATGGCGGGCGTGTGATTCACGCTTACTGAAAACACCGGTATCTTCAAACAATTTATCAGTTTTTGGGTCTAATAATACATCAAGTGCCTTTGGAGTGGTTTTAATGTTTGATAGGCCTCTTTTCTCAGCTTCTTTTGTCCATTCATCACTGTATCCGTTGCCTTCGAAGCGGATGGATTTAGATTCTTTGATATAGCGTTTAATGATGGTCATAATAGCCACATCTTTCTTTTCGCCCTTTTTGATCAGTTTATCTGCCTCTGCTTTAAATTTATTCAGCTGATCGGCAACAATAACGTTTAATATGGTCATCGGACTAGCTGAATTTGCTGATGAACCAACCGCACGAAGTTCAAACTTATTACCTGTAAAGGCCATTGGCGAGGTACGGTTACGGTCTGTATTATCAAGTAAGATGGAAGGTATCTTCGGGATATTAGTCCATAATGCCGAATCCTGCTTCATTTTTGATGTAACTCTTGAAGTTTCGATCTCATCCAGTAAATCACTAAGCTGGCTTCCAAGGAAAGTTGAAATAATGGCCGGCGGAGCTTCATTCGCACCCAAACGGTGATCATTGTTTACTGAAGCGATAGAAGCTCTTAACAGATCAGAATATTCATATACAGCCCTGATTGTGTTTACAAAAAATGTAAGGAACATCAGGTTGTTTTTTGGAGTTTTACCCGGAGAAAGAAGATTCTTGCCAGTATTGGTGATTAGCGACCAGTTGTTGTGTTTACCTGAACCATTGATCCCTGCATATGGTTTTTCATGTAGTAAAACCTTGAAATTATGTTTGCGGGCAACTTTATCCATCAGATCCATTAACAAAGAGTTATGGTCGATAGCAAGGTTCATCTCTTCATATAACGGAGCACATTCAAATTGGGATGGTGCTACTTCATTGTGACGGGTCTTTAAAGGAATACCAAGTTTGATGGCTTCGATTTCCAGTTCCTCCATAAAAGTAAGTACACGCTGAGGAATTGATCCGAAATAATGATCATCCAACTGCTGGTTTTTGGCCGACATGTGTCCGAATAAAGTTCTGCCTGTCAGGTACATATCAGGTCTGGCATTAAATAAGGCAATGTCAACCAGGAAATACTCCTGTTCAATTCCAAGGGAACTGTTAACTTTTTCAATTCCTTTATCAAAATACTGAGCTACCGCAACAGCCGCTTTATCCATCAGGCTGATCGCCTTTAGAAGCGGAGCTTTGTAATCAAGTGCTTCGCCGGTATAGGAAATAAATACAGTTGGAATACATAAGGTAGATCCTATAATAAATGCAGGTGAAGATGGATCCCATGCAGTATATCCACGAGCTTCAAAAGTACTTCTTATGCCCCCGTTCGGGAAGCTGGATGCATCAGGTTCCTGTTGTGCCAAAGCTTCACCTGAAAATTTCTCAATACCATGACCGTCTGATCCCGGTTCAAAGAAGGAATCATGCTTTTCAGCAGTACTTCCTGTCAGAGGCTGAAACCAGTGAGTATAATGTGTGGCACCTTTTGACATTGCCCATGACTTCATTGCAGAAGCAACCTGCTCTGAAATACTTCTGTCTATCGGTGAACCTGAGTGAACAGAGTCAATAATGCCGTTGTAAGCTTCTTTAGATAAAGTGTCTTTCATTTTCTTCTGGTCGAAGACATTGACACAATATAAATCAGAAAGTTTGGATGAAGGTGATTTTGCATCAGGAATTGCCCTGGAAAGTACCGCATTTAATGCTTGGAATCTTAAAGATGACATCGTTTTGCTTGGTTTTGATTAAAATTTTGGTAAAAATAAATGTTTTGTTGCGTAAAAACATAAAAAATGTCAAAAAAATCAGAAAAAATCAAAGAATAGACTCAAAAAATCAAAAAATTATCAAAAGTGTCTGTTTTGAGATTGCATGGCTTTTAAAAATACTGTTTTTATCGTTCTTTTTGCTGGATAAATTAACCTGAAAATTATACGGCTTCTTAAATGCCTGAGTTTTGTATGATCATTTCCAGCCTGCATGCTTATTATTCATGGCTTACAGAATGCCTTGTTTAGGAATTCCTGACAGAACCTTATAAAATTCCTGCTTTTTTCTAATTTTGGACATCAAAGTATGAAAAGAATAGATTAGTTAATCGGCAATTGACAGGCCTTAATGATCGCCAAAGATTTAAGTCTGCTTCTAAGGAAGCTAGTTATATTCTGCATAAATACATAATGACTAAACATGCTTAAGCTGAATTCTGTACATCATCTGGCAATAATCTGCTCTGATTACCAGGTTTCCAGGCATTTTTATATTGAAATTTTGGGCCTTAAGATTCTTAATGAAGTTTACAGGCCTGATCGCGATTCCTATAAGCTGGATCTTGCAGTGAATGGTTTATACCAGATTGAATTATTTTCATTTCCGGACCCTCCTGTAAGAGTCTCCCGGCCTGAAGCGAGAGGTTTGCGTCATATTGCATTTGAAGTAGATGATCTGATAGCATCTGTTCATGAATTGAATATTAAAGGAGTAATCACAGAAGAAATCAGGAGAGATGAGTTTACAGGTAAGCGATTTGTATTTTTTTCTGATCCTGACGGACTTCCAATTGAGTTGTACGAAAGCTGATGTCTAATATTTTTCACTTTAAGCAATTTAGTATTGATCAAACCAATTGCGCCATGAAAGTGAATACTGATGGGGTGCTGCTTGCCGCACTTTCAGAGGTCAGGGATCCTTTAAATATACTTGATGTGGGAACCGGTACCGGTTTAATCGCATTGATGCTTGCTCAGAAATATCCTTTTTCACTTATTCATGCAGTTGAAATCGATGAGCTTGCGGCCAATACGGCAAAGGAAAATTTTTCTAATTCTCCTTTTTCAGAAAGGATAAAATCCTGGCACAGCTCAATTGAAAATTTTTGGGGCAGTAATAAAACTAAATATGATCTGATCGTTTCCAATCCGCCATTCTTTATAAATTCGCTGAGGTCAGGGAACCCTGTAAAAGAGAAGGCCAGACATACAGACAGTACATTTTTTGAACAACTGGTAGCCGGATCTGAAAAGCAATTAAGTGAAACCGGACTTTTTTACCTCATTCTGCCCCTGCAAACTGCAGACAGGGTAAAAAAGATATGCTCTTTAAACGGTATACTTCATGTACAGAAAGAAATCATGGTACATTCATTCCCCGAATCAAAACCTCACCGAAGTATTCTGGTTTTTGGTTTAGAAAAGCTTGTTCCAGTTTATTATGAAGTGGCTATTTATGAAAAGGCCGGAATATATACTTCAGAATATCGTAATTTGTTAAAGGATTATCTGACAATTTTTTAATGCAAAAGCCTGAATGAAGACTATCGGACTAATTTCGGATACACATGGATACCTGGATAAGGCGGTTTTCAAACATTTTGAAAATTGCGATGAGATCTGGCATGCCGGTGATTTTGGAACCAGAGAACTTGCTGATCAGTTAAGTGCTTTTAAACCATTAAGAGGAGTTTATGGAAATATTGACGGACAGGATATCCGGATTAATTACCCTGAACATCTGAGATTTGATTGCGAAGGTGTTCAGGTATGGATGACGCATATCGGCGGATATCCGGGTAGATATAACCCGAAAATCAGAGCAGAATTATATCGTAATCCTCCGGGGCTGTTCATCTCTGGCCATTCACATATACTCAAGGTTATGTTTGATAAAAAAATAAACAGTTTACACTTAAATCCGGGAGCTGCAGGAAAGCATGGCTGGCATAAAGTACGCACATTGCTTCGATTTTGCATTTCCGGAGAAAAAATTCATACCTTAGAGGTCATAGAATTGGCAAACAGATAGCGTACAAAATACACTAAGTATATGAAAGGAATTTTAACATTAGGACAGTTTATAATTGAAAAGCAAAGCGATTTCCCATATGCAAAAGGGGAGTTATCCCGGTTATTGCGGGATATAGGAATTGCAGCCAAAATTGTAAACCGTGAAGTAAATAAAGCAGGCCTAATGGATATTCTTGGTGATGTGGGCACGATCAATATACAGGGTGAATCGCAAAAGAAATTAGATGTGTTTGCAAATGAGCAGTTCATTGCTGCATTGAAAAGTGGGGGGGAGTGTTGTATAGTGGCATCAGAGGAGAATGATGAATTTGTTTATATTGATGGTGAAGTATCAAAAAACGCCAAATATATTGTAGCAATTGACCCATTGGACGGATCATCTAACATTGATGTAAACGTAGCTGTAGGTACCATTTTTTCAATCTACAGGAGGATATCAACAGACGGGAAAGCTACTCTTGAAGATGTTCTTCAAAACGGAACAGAGCAGGTAGCTGCCGGTTATATCATTTACGGATCATCCACGATGCTGGTATATACAACAGGCAAAGGAGTGAATGGATTTACACTTGATCCGTCTATCGGTGAATTTTGTCTCTCACATCCTAGAATGAAAATTCCGGTTGATGGTACCATTTATTCGATCAATGAAGGAAACTATGTTCATTTTCCTGAGGGGGTGAAGAAATATCTTAAATATTGCCAGGTTGAAGATATACAAACATCCCGTCCATATACTTCCCGTTATATTGGTTCAATGGTTGCCGACGTGCACCGCAATATGATCAAGGGAGGAATATTTATTTATCCAACTACGTCAGGAGCCCCTAATGGCAAACTTCGTCTGGTATACGAATGTAATCCAATGGCATTTATTATTGAACAGGCCGGAGGCCGCGCTACCGACGGATTTAAAAGAATTCTTGAAAAGGATGTCACATCCTTACATCAGCGTTCTGCCATTTTTATAGGTTCAGAGAATATGGTTTTAAAGGTTGAGGAGTTGATGAGACAGTATTCATCCCTGACACCTGATGAAAAAGCAGAAGCAAAGCTTGAGAAAATGGGAATAATAGGCGGGGTAGATTAAATATTCAGCTTCAATTCCTCTTTCTCAAAATAAGCGTCAATAAGCAGGTTTTTCTGTTGAGAGGCCTGTACCGCCAGTTCATCACAGCGTTCATTTTCAGGGTGACCATTATGACCTTTTACCCAGGTAAAATGAATTTTATGCAGTTTGTAAACCAACAGAAAGCGTAGCCAGAGATCTTTGTTCTTTTTATCTTTGAAATTGATTCTAAGCCAGTTAAAAACCCATTTTTTCTCTACAGAATCAATGATGTATTTAGAATCTGAATAGATCATAATTTCCTGACCTTCTTTTTTAATACTCTCCAGTCCGGTGATCACAGCGAGTAATTCCATCCGGTTATTGGTGGTTTTACGATATCCTTCAGATAATTCTTTATAGTGCTTTCCAGAACGGAGTATCACCCCAAATCCTCCGGGACCGGGATTCCCGCTTGAAGCTCCGTCAGTGTAGATCTCGATCATTAAAAATGCTTTTAGTGCGTAATTATAATGATTTTGTTTTTAAGCGGATAGAGTTACCGATTACAATAACATCAGAAAAGGCCATGGTCAATGCACCAACCATGGGGTTAAGGAATCCAAACGCAGCAACCGGAATAGCCACAATATTATAAAAGAATGCCCAGAACAGGTTTTGTTTGATTGTAAGAAGGGTATGCTTTCCAATTCGCAGCATATTGTCTATGGCTCCGAGATCATTTTTTAATAATACCACCTCTGCCGATTGGATTGCAATCTGACTGGAATCACTCATAGAAATTCCGACATCAGAGACAGTAAGTGCCGGGGCATCATTAATCCCGTCGCCTACCATGGCAGTTTTACCTCTTTTTTTAACCGCTTCAATGATTTCAAGCTTTTTATGAGGCAAAGTTTCGGCATATATTTCTTCAATACCCAGTATAGCTGCAAGTTCTTCACATTTTTTTTTCTGATCACCGCTCAATAAAACCGGTTTGATACCCATATTTTTTAAGGTACGGATCAATTTTGAAGCTTCCGGCTTAATCTCATCTTCAATAGAAATACGCGCAACCAGGATATTATTCTTTTTAAGAAACAGGCTGTATTCTTCGCTTGCCTCATTAGTAGTCAAAATATGTACGGAACCGAATTGATAGGTATTTCCATCAGTGTCAGTCCCGGTCATCCCAAGGCCTTTTTCTTCTGAGACCTTTGTAAAAATAATTTTTTCAGGTGATCCGGCACTCAGTTCAGTAACCAGGGAGCGGGCAATAGGGTGGTTGGAATAAGCCTCGATACCATAAATGATCGATTCAGCATTCTTTTCGGTAATACCGATACAGTTGAGAGATTTGATCCTGAAATTCCCGGTTGTGAGGGTCCCGGTCTTATCGAATACCATATAGTTCAATTTTGCGATCTCTTCAATGGTATTGCCACCTTTAATCAGGATGCCGTTTTTAGCAGCTCTGCCAAGACCGACCATTACAGCCGTTGGTGTTGCCAGTCCCATGGCACAAGGGCAGGAGATAACCAGCACAGCAATTGCATTGAGCATAGATTTCTGAATGGTAAGATCGAAAGAATAATAGGCGAGAATGAATGTGAACACAGCAATACCGACAACAACCGGAACGAATATGGCGGCAACTTTGTCTCCGAGTTTCTGGATCGGGGGTTTTGCTGCCTGCGCTTTCTTCATCAGGTCAATAATCTGCGACAATAAAGTATGCTTACCGGTTCTGGTTACCATCATATGGATACTGCCCTTTTCGATGAGAGTACCGCCAATTGCCTGATCGTATTTTGATTTCTCTACCGGCAGACTTTCACCCGTAAGCATGGATTCATTGACTGAAGCTTCTCCCCAGATGATCTCACCATCTGCTGCAATTTTATCTCCGGTATTTACAAGCAGCGTGTCTCCCGGAAGGATCTCTGTCGAATCAATAATAAATACTTCCCCATTAACCAGTTTATTTGCTTTCAACTGCTGAAATTTCATCAGTTCACGGACAGCGGATGTGGTTTGGGAAACAGACCTCTTTTCAAGTACATTTCCTAAAAGTACGAGCGAAATGATGGTCGCTGCCGTTTCATAAAACAGGTAATCGGGGCCTAAATTCTGAACAGTTCCGTAAAGACTGTAAATAAAGGCGGCACTTGAACCAATAAAAATAAGAACATCCATGTTCGGGATGCCATTTTTTAAAGAATTTAAAGCACTCTTTCCAAAATGAATACAGCCCAGAATATATACCGGGGTACATAATGCTAACTGTACCATTGGATTATGGAGCCAATGGAATGGTAGAAGCATGTGTGAAAATAAGGGGATAGTAAAGATGAGGCTGAAATAAAACCTGTTTTCTATTTTTTCGTAGGCTTTCTCCTCAATAGGAACACTGTCTTCACTAACCTTATAACCCAGACCTTCGATATCCTTTATGATCAGGGGAGTCTCAGAGGGGTTACTGGTTTTAAATTTGACCTCATCATTTGCAAAATCAACGTAGATATCATGCAGGCCCTTTTTCTCGAGTAATTTATGGACAGATAAAGCGCAGTTATTGCAATGCATTCCACTTACCTGAAGTTCAATTAATTCTTCTTTTTCCATTTTTAATACTGTTTAAGGCTCTGAACAAATTTAATATTTATTAAAGCGTAATTCTCCATCACAAAATGATAATGTTCCTAATATGACAAGATCTTAACGGTTGAGGAATAGTGTTGTTGAGGATTTAAGTATAATGTAATGCCATCTTGCTGATTATCAGTATAGAAATTTACTGATAAAAAATTTGCAATATGTACCGAAATTCTTAGTTTTGCAGAAACAAAATGGTGGCTGTAGCTCAGCTGGTTAGAGTATTGGTTTGTGGTGCCGAGGGTCGTGGGTTCGAGCCCCATCAGCCACCCGAACACCCTTCATGATATCGTGAAGGGTGTTTTTATTTTTAGCTAATTTTCAAATCATTGAACTAGCGCAAAATGGGGCCGATTTTCGGTTCGAGCCCGGTGTAGGTAAACTGACGGTGTAAAAACTAGTTGAATGTCAAAAATAATACATAACTCATTATTGGTGAATAGTTTATAATTTAGATTCTCCGCTTTATTGGTTCTACGCTCCTAATTATAATATTGCAGATTCTTGCTAGTATATAATATGTGTACAAGAGAATGGGAGCGATATCTTTTTCCACAAATGATGGCCATGTTCCTTTAATCCTTCTTAAAATTTATTTTTATAAATATTTTGACAACCAAATGGTTGTTCTTATGTTTGGATAATCATTTGGTTGTTTCATGATAGAAAGAAGAGATGCATTTCAGGCCATTGCCGACCCTACAAGGAGAATGATCATTAACAAGTTGGCTCAGGGGCCTCTTAACATTACCCAGATTGGTGAAGATTTTGGCATGAGTAAACAGGCGATTGCCAAACACATTAAAATCCTTAACGAGTGTGGCATCATCTCAATGAGCCAGAAAGGACGGGAACAGGTTTGCGAAGCACAACTTGGCTCATTGGATGAGGTGGCCAATTGGGTAACTGGGTCCCGTAAATTATGGAACCAGCGATTTGAAAAGCTAGATAAATTCCTTAAAGAAATAAAAAAATAACAGCTATGAATTCAGATAAGAAAGAACTGTTAATCACCCATTTGTTCGATGCTTCAAGAGAAGTTGTGTTCGGGGCCTGGACAAATCCAGAACAGCTAAAACATTGGTATGCACCTGATGAGTGTACAATCGAATTTATAACTATTGATACAACCCAAGGTGGCAATTTTCATTCTTGCATCCACGATCCTTTGTATGGAGAATGCTGGGTAAAAGGTACCTACCTTGAAGTGATCCCGAATCAAAAACTAGTTTTTACGATGGTGATGTCAGATCGAGCTGGCAATTCTGTAAGTTCAATTGACGCTGGTAAAACTGAAGACTGGCCCGAAGCGCAAATCACAACTGTTACCTTCGAATCGATTGGGCAGCAAACCAAAGTTTCGATACATCAGACCGTTTCGGAAGAAGAAGCTAAAAAAACAGGCGCCTATCAAAGCTGGATCAAAATGCTCACTAAGCTTAATCTGCTGTTGGACTAAGAAATGATTTTTGAAAATTATAAAATGAAAAAAGCCGTCATATATGCTGTCTTATCAGCATTGATATTGCCATCTTGTACTCAGGTAAACCAATCGGAACAAAATAAAAAACTAACAATATCGAAGAATATAAATGACACCTTGGTCCAAAATGGCTATTCTGAAGTCAACGGAATTAAAATGTATTATGAAATTTATGGAAAGGGCAAGCCTCTCGTTTTGATTCACGGCGGTGGCTCGACCATTCAGTCGAATTTTGGTCAGGTTATTCCAATGCTCGCCGAAAATAGAAAGGTAATTGCGATGGAATTGCAAGCTCACGGAAGAACCAATGACAGAGATAAAGATTCATCTTTTGAGCAGGATGCAGACGACGTGGCGACTCTTCTTAAAAATCTGAACATTGATAAAGCAGATTTTTTTGGTTTTAGTAACGGAGGGACGACGACCATACAAATAGTGCTTCGTCATCCGGAAATGGTCGATAAAATCATTTTGGGCTCAGCACTTTATAAACGAAACGGTGTTCCCGTTCAGTTTTGGGATTTTATGAAACAGGCAAACTTATCAAACATGCCCAGGGAGCTAATAGATGCCTATCTTGCTGTAACACCAAATCGTAATGATCTTCAAATTATGCATGACAGGGATGCAAAAAGGATGGTTGATTTTAAAGATATTCCTGATGAGCAGATTAAAACTATTAAAGCAAAAACACTAATCATAATAGGTGATAAAGATGTCATAACTCCTGAGCATGCTATTAAAATGCATAGACAGATCGCTGGTTCTGAATTGGCTATCATTCCAGGCTTGCATGGTGAGTATATTGGAGAAATAACAACGTTAAAATCAAATTCTAAAGAACCGGACTTTGTTATTCCAATGATTAAAAGGTTCCTTGATCCACCAAAAGCAAAGGAATAACATTTTTCTTTAGAACTGTCAACCCTAAATTAAACGAAGCTATAAATGGCCATAGAAAATGTAAATTGTTTCAGGTGTCCTTAATTTGATTAGGCTGTCATTATAAGTTTGTCAACTATATCGAAATTCATACCTTATTCCAATAATCTTCATCAATTTTTGCAATTCCGAAGGTCCGTCGAAAGGTCTCTTGAAAATAAATT